>CAJXQP010000361.1 GCA_913058275.1 uncultured Gammaproteobacteria bacterium
AGATCAGCCTCGGTCTCGTGGGCTCGGAGATGTGTATAAGAGACAGCAGCAGGGTTGACTGAATTTCTGCCAGGGATTTGGCTTGCTCGGGCTTCCTTAGCAATTTGATATCTGGATGTCGGCGAATGACGCCAGTTGCTGAACACGGGGCATCTAGAAGAATGCGATCGAATTGTATGCCGTCCCACCAAGTCTCTAATTCACTGGCGTCTGCAGCCACCAAGTTCGACTCGACCCCTAGCCTATCAAAATTCTCTCGTATTCGGTCCAGCTTTGATTGACTAATGTCTATAGAGGTCATCCGAGTAAGTGAGTCTTCACTTTCAAGTATGTGACAGCTCTTACCGCCCGGAGCGGCACAAGCATCGAGAACGTGCTGAGCTGGCTCGAGCTGAAGCAGGTTAGGCACAAGCTGTGAAGCCTCATCCTGTACGCTTACCTTCCCTTCAACGAATCCTGGCAAGTCGGTGACGGGGGTTGGCTTATCGAGATACACAGCGGAGTCACTCAAGCCTCCGGCAGTTGCGCCAATGCCAGCTTGTGCTAGTGATTCAAGATATTGCTCTCGGGAATTTTTAGCGAGGTTAACCCGCAGGGTCATCGGAGGGCGCTGGTTGCTGTTGTGGAATATAGATAACGCTTGTTCTGGCCACTGACCGCGAATTTCTGAGTCTAGCCATCTTGGAAATGCCAGATCTCCATTGGGCTGGCTTGCAGTCAAAGCTTTCTCTAGTTCGTCTTTTTTGCGCTGATAGCCACGCAAGACGGCATTAACCAAGCCTTTCGCCCAAGGCTTCTTGAAGATAAGGACTGCAGAAACGGACTCGTTGATAACGGCATATTCCGCAACCTCTAGCTCTCTCAATTGATAGAGTGCACAAATCATTAGACATTTAATGTCCAAATCCTGCTTCTTGAGCGGCTTGTTTAGCAACTGCTCGAGTAGGGACTCCAAAGCGAAGTACCAGCGACAGCAACCGTAACTGCTCTCTTGGATCAGACTAAACTCTGGATGATCTTTGTGATTACCCAGCAGGGTATTCAGTGAGCCGCGATCGTTAAGCAGGGAACAAAGTATCTTGGCAACTATGGCTCGGCTATTGCTCATTCTATTTTGGTTGCTCACAGGTAAATGTAACGTCGCGAGAAAATAATTCCGGACGCGAATTGTTAATGTCTTTTACAGATGCGGGTTTCTTGCCTGGAAGTTGTACTCGTTGTACCTGGAGTGTTCCAGAACCGCAACTTACAGAGAAATGCGTTTTTACGCTTTCCACTATCTGACCTGCCTTGGCATTGGAATTATTCATGGACACAGAACCTTCGAGAATGCGCAGACGCTGATCGCTCAATATCGTATAGGCGGGGTTTCTTCCTATACCCGCGCGAATCTGACGATCAATTTCCGGCGCGCTCAGGCGCCAATCAATAAACGCCTCGGACTTTTCTAACTTCGCCGCGTAATTGCTATCCTCATCATTCTGAATCATGGATTCATATTGAAACCGCTCTAGGTTGCTAAGAGTTTTTAGAAGTGCTGTTTGGCCCGCTATTTGTAGTTTCTCTTCTAGGTCGATGCGGTTGTCCGTAGAAGTAATCTCCACAGTCTCTTTGTACAGCATGGCGCCAGTATCCAAGCCTTCGTCCATCTGCATAATAGTGACACCTGACACTTTATCGCCCGCTAACAATGAACGTTCAATCGGAGCTGCGCCTCGCCAGCGGGGTAGTAATGATGCATGTACGTTCAAGCAACCAAGTCTTGGAACATCGAGTATTCTTTTTGGAAGAATAAGCCCATACGCAACCACGATCATCAAGTCACTATTGAGCGAGGCTAACGTTTCAGTTTCTTCCAAGGGTCGTAGAGTCGATGGCTGAAAAACGGGGAGCCCATTCTCAAGAGCGGTTAGTTTGACGGGGCTAGCTTGTAATTTCTTGCCGCGGCCAGCGGGGCGATCAGGCTGCGTGTAGACTGCGACCACATGGTGGCCCGCCTTTAGCAATGCTTGCAGATGCGCAGCAGCAAAAGCAGGTGTTCCCGCAAAACAGATTCGTAAGTTTTTCATTAATTCAGGCAGACTTATTTAGCTCTTTCTGGAGCTTAGAGCGAATTCGCTGCCTCTTCAAAATGCTGAGATAGTCGACGAATAACTTGCCATCGAGATGATCTATCTCGTGCTGGATACAGGTCGCTAGAATGTCTTCGGCAGTTTGCTCGAATTTCTCGCCCTTGGCGTCTTGTGCTGTTATCTTTACCATCCGAGGTCGAGATACGGTTTCATAAAAACCAGGGACTGAGAGACAGCCTTCGTCATATTCGGATAACTCATCTTCAAGAATTTTGATTTCAGGATTAATAAATACTTGCGGACTATCCCGATTCTCCGATACATCTATAATCAATAGACGTTTATGAACGTCTACCTGAGTTGCAGCGAGCCCGATACCTTCGGCTTCATACATCGTTTCGAGCATATCTTCGATCAAGACTTCTAGCTTTTCGTCGAAAACACTAACGGGCTCGGCTATTTTCCTTAGTCTGGGGTCAGGAAATTCCAGAATTTGTAAAATTGACATAGTCGTGAAAACCTACAGAAATAGTGTGACGCAGTATGTGAACTGCTTCTAGTGATAATTATAGCGTATTGCTAACATATGAACTCAACGCTTTTTAGCGCGGAAGACTAAGAATGAAAAATCTGGGACTCAGACAACTACTGCAAGCGCTGGCAATAGGCTTGGCGTGCTTGAGCACATTGATGTCTGCACATGGGCAAACCAGCATACTCGTGAACGACTATCCTACCAGCTATTTAGTCAAAGATGGCGACACGTTGTGGGAAATTGCAGGCCAATTCCTGCAAGATCCAGAACGTTGGGCTGACATCTGGCAGCCGGATGAATACTTAGACAACCCTGATCCTGTCTCTTATACACATCTCCGAGCCCACGAGACCGAGGCTGATCTCG
>CAJXQP010000362.1 GCA_913058275.1 uncultured Gammaproteobacteria bacterium
ATGTAATAGGCAGTGAAGGTTTGCTGCGCCCGGCGATGCACTACCGCTGGAATTTTCCTGAAGAGAATAGCGCTTTCCTGCAATTTCATTTTGAGACCTTCGTACCAGCCAATCTCGCCAAGAAAGGATTGGCTGAAAAACGCATGAATCAGATGCGCGAAGCGGGGCGTAACTTCGGCGCTGTACCCCAAACATACGCGTTAATCGAGACGCTTTATTTTGAGCTAATACAGAAACTGGACGTTCATTTCGGTAACGCTCCCTACTTGCTAGGCAATAAGCCTAGTATCGGCGACTTCGGCCTGATTGCACCGCTGTATGGGCACCTCGGGCGCGACCCTAAGCCTCTATCCATCATGCAGTCTCAGGCGATTCGCCTGTACCGCTGGGTGGAGAGAATGAATAGACCCGACCTCGACATGGGCGAGTTTAGTGCTCAGAATAGAAGCTACCTCGAAGCGGATGAGATACCTGACACCCTGATCGACGTGTTAAAACAGCTGGCTATAGATTTCATGCCAGAAACCAAAGCGGCTTGCGCCTATATCAACACATGGATTGGGCAGCAGAATTCACTACCACCCAATACCATCGCCGAACGTGGCGTAGGAATGTGCAACTTTAATGTGCACGGTGTATCGATTACCGCTCTGGCACAACCCTACCGATTCTACCTCCTTAGCCGCACGCAGCAGGAATTTGAGAAATTAGATCAATCGGACAAAGATGATGTTCTCGATCTATTCGCCAAGTGCAATATGAGAGAAATTTTCGATCTTAAGCTAGATAGACAAATTGGACGTCATGACAATCGGGAGGTTTGGTTATAGTTACCAAAGCAATTCGTAGAGGCCCGTGTAGCCGCGGGCCCAAACGTGCAAAGTATTATCAAATGCAAATATGAGCGAACTAAACATCACATCGGAACCCTCCATTCGTCTACTGGTCTTCGTGGCCATGTTGCTGGCTATTGCAACTCTGGAAATCCTATGGCCGAGGCGACAGCTGCACCATTCGAAAGCTAGGCGCTGGCTCAGTAATTTTAGCCTCAGTTTTGTGAATACTTTTTTAGTCGCGATACTCATTCCTGTCGCCGGAGTCACCGCCGCACAGATGACGGCAGAGAAGGGCTGGGGCTTGCTCAACAATTTTCAGACTGCCTCTTGGATAAGCCTTCTAGCCTATCTAGTAATCTTTGACCTGATTATTTATTGGCAGCACCGACTGTATCATCGATTCAATCCACTATGGCGTCTGCATCGGGTTCACCACACTGATCTCGATTATGACGTTACCACTGGGATACGCTTCCACCCTCTGTCTATTATTATTTCGACTGCTATTAAACTCTGCCTAATAGTAGTAATGGGGCCGCCAGTGATTGCGGTATTGATTTCTGAAATACTCCTCAACGCGACATCGATGTTCAATCACAGCAACATCAAGATACCCACTAAGCTCGATACTGTGTTGCGCTATTTCCTGGTGACACCGGACATGCACCGCGTGCATCATTCAGTGGAGCATGCGGAGCACAACAAGAACTTCGGATTTAATTTTCCTTGGTGGGATAGGATATTTTCAAGCTACCAGGCCCAGCCTTTAACTGGCCACGAGAAAATGGAACTGGGCATAGAGGGTTATGGCGAAGGCCAGTCAGTCTCCCTGAATACCTTACTCTTGCAACCATTCGCTAAGAACCCAGAAGAGAGTAATCCGGCAGCTCCTCGTTGACCCCGCTCAGCAAAATGTTATCTTGCCTGCCTCTATACGAATAAATTATTTTTCTTTCAAGAGCCATACTCATGAATGTCACAATCAGGAAAGGTTACTTATTGTCATCTAGCAGAAAAGCGTTTGTCTTCGGGATAAAACTTTTTTCCGTCATTCTCATCAGCCTTTCTCCAGGCCAGCTATCTGCTGCAGAAAAATTCGATGGCCAATTCATTGCAGCCGAAGTTGCACGAGCTATTGCCAGTCCTGACAACACTGTGGAGATCATCGTTGCACAACCAATAGACGTAGTCTTCGATGCATTACTAAGTAGACTTGCTGAGTACTCCGAAAGTATTTCGGACATTAGCTTCGACAACTCCAATTCGCAAAACTCAGAAGCAGTCGGTGTTGGCTCACAAAGAATTACGACGATGGATGATGGAAAACGTCTTGTTCAAAGAATTATTATCTTTGAACCACCCAATACATTCGCCTATTTCACGGATATGACGAAGTCCACGGTAAGCGTGCCGATAGGCTACTCCATCGGGTACTACCAATTTAGTGAGCTGCAGGATGAAACAGTCAAGGCGGAGGTGTCTGTCGCGTACAAACCCAGTTCGCGTCTTACCGCCTTTCTTGTAAGGCTCGGATTCAATAGAGCACTGTCTAGAGATTTTAAGAAAGCAGAAGAATACTTGAACTCACTTGCTCGCGAAGATTGACGATCAATATCGAGGCCCCATGAGTATCTCTAGAAAACACCAAGCAGCGCTCTATTGAAAAAACCTAGACTGATAACCACGAAAAAGCGGGCTAGAGCCCGCTTTCAGTAGTCGTGCATAACGGGGGTTGAAGGAACTACTGCTCCTTTCGCTCGTAATGCCCCATCAACATACCCGTAGCAAGTACGTGGCCGTCAATTGCCGCGAGCAGATCATCCTTATTCAGTCCCTCTGCCAAATCAAGGTCGGCATCGATCGCATAAACTCTGAAATGGTAAGCATGAAGATGTCCATTCACCGGCGGGCGCGGGCCGAAGTAACCTGGTTGACGCGTACCGTTGAGACCATTGATCATCCCGTCTAGACCAGCAACTCCAGTCACGACCGCCTCTTTAGTCATACCTTCAGGTAAACCATTGGCAGAGGCCGGGATGTTGTAAGCCACCCAATGTGGGAATGGCGTCTCCATCATGCCAATTGTCACAACTTCAGGATCGTCGCAGATCAAGGCTAGTTG
>CAJXQP010000363.1 GCA_913058275.1 uncultured Gammaproteobacteria bacterium
CGAGATCAGCCTCGGTCTCGTGGGCTCGGAGATGTGTATAAGAGACAGCCCAAGGCAGGTTCTAGCGCTTAAGCCTATTCGAATAAGTATCACTACCTACAATAGTAATTGGCTTCTCCAGCATGCAGGAATACGACTATGGGTTTTAACGACTTACTAAAAATGCTAATCGAAAAAAAAGGCTCGGATTTGTTTCTAACTACCGGCGCGCCGACGAGCATGAAGGCATTTGGAAGACTCACTCCTCTCGTCGACAAAAGAATGCCTGAAGGCATGGTCAAGAAGATTGCCTATCAAATAATGAATGAAGATCAGATAAAGGATTTTGAAAAAAGCCCCGAAATGAACCTTGCCATAGCAGACCCTGACATCGGTCGCTTTCGTGTAAACGTCTTTAAGCAGCGAGGCGAAGTAGCTATTGTAGCGCGCAACATCAAAACGGAAATTCCTAGCGCCGCATCGCTAGGTCTTCCTCCTATCTTGAATGATTTGATCATGCAGAAGAACGGTATCGTTCTTTTTGTTGGCGGCACCGGCTCAGGAAAATCCACCTCGCTGGCGGCGCTGATTGATCATCGCAATAAAAATAGCGATGGTCACATCATCACTATCGAAGACCCGATAGAATTCATCCACCACCATCAGAAGTCGATCATCAATCAACGCGAAGTTGGCGTTGATACGAACAGCTATGAGGAAGCGCTTCAGAATACTTTACGCCAGGCGCCAGACGTAGTTCTTATCGGAGAGATTCGCAGTCAGGAAACGATGGAACATGCACTCGCATTCGCAGAAACAGGCCATCTGTGCTTGTCGACACTACACGCGAATAATGCGAACCAGGCTTTGGACCGCATCATTAACTTCTTCCCTGAAGAGCGGCACAAACAACTATTTCTAGATCTATCCTTAAACTTGCAGGGTTTCGTATCGCAGCGTCTTATTCCAACCGTCGATGGTAAACGAGCTGCTGCCATAGAAGTATTGCTAGGCACTCCCCGCGTATGCGATTTAATTAAACAAGGAAAAGTTCTCGAAATTAAAGAGGTCATGGAAAAAGGCGAGCAGCAGGGAATGAAAACTTTCGACTCTGCGCTCTTCGACCTCTTTAAGAGTGAAAAGATAAGCTATGAAGAAGCTCTGAAAAATGCGGACTCAAAAAACAATCTACGCCTGAGAATCCAGTTGTCTCAAGGGAAAGGCGCCGATGAAACGGATATAGACGACGAAGATTCGGGCGGCCTGTCGCTGGTTCAGGCCGACGACGACCAAAACAATATATTCTAAAATGGACCTCATAAATTACTATGCTCAAATATTCAGATTATTCAAAACTAGATGGAATCGCAGCCGCTGAAGGAATTCGCAATAAGGAATTCACCAGCGCAGAATTAACTGCCTGCGCTATTGACCGTGCGAAACAGATTAACCCCAGCATAAATGCCATCGTACATGAAAGCTTTGATCTCGCCGCTGAACAGGCAAAAAAGATCGACAACGCGCCTGAACTTTTACAGCGAAGCCCAGTGGCTGGCGTTCCCTTCCTAATTAAAGACCTCGCCGAAGTAAAAGGCCTTGCTACTACTTTCGGCAGCGCCCTTTTTAAGGGCTATGTTTCGCCTCAAAATTCTAACATCGCAGCGAAGTATATTGAAGTTGGACTGCCGATACTGGGCAAAACGAATACACCCGAATTTGGACTCACTCTTACTACCGAGGCACTTGCCAACGGTCCCTGTCGCAACCCATGGAACCTGGATTACTCTACGGGAGGCTCAAGTGGCGGTGCAGCCGCCGCGGTTGCTGCCGGCATAGTGCCGGTTGCACACGCTAGCGATGGCGGAGGGTCTATTCGCATACCTGCGTCTTGCTGTGGGCTATTTGGATTGAAGCCCAGCCGTGGGCTAACTGTAGCTGGGGATACACTTAATGAGTCATGGGGCGGCATGAGTGTCGGACATGTACTAAGCCGCAGTGTCCGCGATAGTGCTGCATTCTTAGATGTGATTAAGCTGGACCAAGCTCATTTGTACCCATTACCAACGAGTCCCGATTCCTTTTACGCAGCCATTCAAGAAACAGGCACTTCGATCAGGAAATTGCGCATAGCAGTTCAATTCGACCACCCTACCGGCGAAGCAGTCGATCAAGACTGCGTCCTAGCCTTACAAAAAGCAGTCAAGCTCTGCGAATCATTGGGCCATCAAGTCGAGGAGGTGGCTCATCCAATCGACCACAGCGTCGCGGGAAGAGCCATGTCACGAATGATTAACACCTATACCTATCAAACTGTTGGCAAAAGAGCTAACCAGCTCAATCTCCAGTTAGAAGATTGCCCTATCGAAGCATCAACCCTCGCCATGGCCACACGCGGACAAACGGCGAGCGCCATTGCCTATGTGGATGCTCGAAACTGCCTAATAGAAGCAGAACAACAATTGCAGAATTTTTATCAGCAATATGACGTTATTATTCAACATGTATTGAACAAGGTTCCGGCTAAACTCGGCTGGCTGGATATGAATAGCAAGGACCTGAAAGAGTATGGCGGCAGATTCACTGCCTATAGCGGCATTACTGCCCTCGCTAACGGGACCGGCCAGCCCTCCATGTCTGTCCCTATGCACGTTACTGAATCGAACTTGCCGGTAGGTGCCCTGTTCACAGCCGCTTGGGGAGACGACGCGACTTTGTTACAGCTCGCTGTACAATTGGAGAACGCTGCGCCCTGGCAGCAATTGGCCGATGGCATCTAGCGAGCCGTTTGCGCCAGCCCAGCTCCAGTTGAATCGAATTCACGACTGGGTAAATTGTCACAATTCATGACGACAGCTTTCCCTTAGCTGTTTTATAATTAGGTGTAATAACACAATTTAATTTCTTATAATTTCATAATTAACAAACAGTACAGAACCTGTCTCTTATACACATCTCCGAGCCCACGA
>CAJXQP010000364.1 GCA_913058275.1 uncultured Gammaproteobacteria bacterium
GATGTGTATAAGAGACAGTAATAGAAGGGCTAGTAGCAATTTTTGCAGCAGATCTTGCAGATTCAACGTCTTTTCTCCACTAAATAAGGATGTTTTATTCTCTGGTAGGCATTATTCACAATACGCCGCCAATGTACAAAAGGATTCAGTCTCCGAATTAGCTATATTTTTGACTTGAGCCCGATTATTCTCAGTCAATTCCCAGTCCACAAACAAAAATAACAAAGGCCTGCTATGACCGATCACAACGAAAGTGGTGCTGAAACAGCCAAAATTCCACCAGCGCCGCCGCTGGAAAATCCCTACGCAAGCCCGAGTGCTCGAAAATATGCACTAGGAGTCCTAACTCTCGTCTACACCTTCAATTTCATCGACAGACAGTTACTCTCCATCTTGCAGGAATCGATCAAAGTCGACCTCTCCTTGTCAGATAGCCAGCTTGGCTTACTAACAGGTTTCGCATTTGCGATGTTCTATGTCACAGCTGGAATTCCAATCGCGCGATTGGCAGATCGCAGCAATCGAAGGAATATTGTTGCCGTATCTGTTGGCTTATGGAGCGCAATGACGGCGCTAAGTGGGTTCGTGCAGAACTATGGGCAACTACTTGCAGCTAGAGTGGGTGTCGGCATAGGCGAGGCTGGAGGTAGCCCTCCCTCCCATTCTATTGTTTCAGATATTTTCCCACCTGAAAAACGGGCGAGCGCGCTCGCGTTCTATTCGACCGGTGTAAACCTTGGCATCTTGTTCGGCTTTCTTTTCGGCGGCTGGCTCAACGAGTTTTTTGGATGGCGCGTTGCGTTCATGGTCGTTGGTATTCCAGGTGTATTACTCGCAATCCTTGTGCGAACAACTGTTCGCGAGCCTATTAGAGGATTAATGGAGAATAAAACTGCGTCTGCGGCTCAAGTACCCTTTAAAGAAGTTGTATCTTTGTTATGGAAACGCAAAACGTTTCGGCACATGGCATTTGCCTGCGGACTTAATGCCTTCGCCGGATACGGTACCGTAAACTGGATCGCCTCCTTTTTTATTCGCAGTCATGAAATGAGTACCGGAGAATTAGGAACTTGGCTTGCACTATCAACGGGATTGTTTGGTGCTATCGGTGTGCTGCTTGGCGGCATGCTCGGCGACAAACTTGGCAAGAAAGACAAGCGCTGGTATCAATGGATACCCGGCATAGCAACATTGCTTTGCGTACCAGCAATGCTAGTAGCCTTTCTCACAGATAATACCTATGTTGCCCTCATGCTTATATTTATTCCAGGCACACTTCAAAATGTGTATTTAGGAAATTCTATAGCCACTACCCATGCACTTGTGGGGCTGCGCTGGCGCGCAACCGCCTCCGCCATTTTATTCCTAGTCATCAACATTATCGGCTTAGGTCTCGGCCCATTCGGTATCGGCTATTTGAGTGATATGTTAGCGCCTTCAATGGGTGTTGAATCACTACGCTATGCAATGCTCATTCTTCTACCTACGGTAAATGTTTGGTCGGCCATTCACTTCTATCTTGCATCACACACGTTGCGGGAAGATCTGAAGTTGGCGCCTGAATAAAAACTCACTATCTACGAAACTTTTGGAGTTACTAAATGCTACACCCGAAAACTACTGGGCTAATTCGCAGAAGCCTTTTGCTATCCTTTGTTCTTGCTGGCATAGCATCATGCTCAGATAACGAACCCACCTCAGTCGAGACGCAAGCTGGAGGCACTGGCTCCAACCCATCGGCTGCCGATATCCATGAATCCAGCTTAGTCTTAGATGCGCATGCCGATATCGTAATTCCTTCAACATCGAGGGCTTACATGAGCGCCGACGGGACATCGAAGGTAGACCCCGCGAAGATGCGTGCAGGTGGAGTCGACGCCGTGGTCATGTCAGTGGCTGTTGGCCCAGGTCCCAGAACGATGGAAGGCGATGCGGCAGCTAGAGCCGAGGCCGATGAAAAAATAGCCGCCGTACACACATTAGTAGAAGAAAGTCAGGGCCAGGTTGTTATCGCGACCACCTCGAGTGAAATCGTCGCCGCTCACGAGGCAGGAAAATCAGCACTTATTCTAGGGTTTCAGAATGCTCGCTCTCTGCAGGGGAATGTTTCTGCAATCGATGAATTCTATGCTGAAGGTGTTCGAATATTTGGTCTCAACCATCTCGGGCACAATGCTTTTTCTGATTCCTCACGACCCGAGTTTAGCGGTGAAACTGGCGCCTTTGAGGTCACTGAAGAACACGGCGGATTATCTACCTTGGGCGTAGCTGCCGTTGAACGAATCGGGGCTCTTGGCGCACTTGTAGATGTCTCACAGTTATCCAAAGCAGCAACTCTGCAAGTGCTCGAGTTAACGAGAACTCCAATAATTGCCAGTCACTCAAATGCGAAAACTGTTTCAGATGTAACCCGCAATCTTAGCGATGAAGAGATTGATCGCATCGGCGAGAATGGAGGAGTAATTCACGTCGCTGCGTTTAAGGGTTATCTGATCAATATCTCTGCGCCCGAATTTATAGAAAAACTAGTAGCCTTGCGTGTAGCGGCGGGAATATCGATAGAATACAACTACCCTTTCGAACTCTATTGGGAAATTGATGATCTTGCAGAAAGGTCTGCATTCACCACCGCGGTTAGCGAACTTCTCGGGCCAGCTTCCACAGACAATATGATCGAGCACATCGATTACATCGTTGATCGCATTGGCATCGATCATGTAGGCATAGGCAATGACTTCAATCACGGCAGTGGCATAGATGACTACAACGACGCCAGCGAAGCGATGAACCTTACCGAAGGCCTGCTCGAGCGAGGCTATTCCGAAACAGACATCAATAAAATCTGGAGCGGGAATTTTCTACGCATCCTAGATGCCGCTGCCGCAAATTAGAACAGCAAGACTGTGTCCATTCTAAACGTGGACT
>CAJXQP010000365.1 GCA_913058275.1 uncultured Gammaproteobacteria bacterium
TACACCTCTCTATTCGTCGGCAGCGTCAGATGTGTATAAGAGACAGATATAGAAGGCCTCGAAATCCTGAGCAATATGCGTCTATGTGCGAATGTTCCAGCACAGTTCGCCGTGCAAACGGCATTAGGTGGTCATCAGAGTATCAATGATCTCATCTTGCCCGGCGGTCGCCTGAAAGAGCAGCGCGATACTGCGTGGGAATTACTAACTCAGATTCCGGGAATAAGCTGCGTCAAACCACTCGGCGCTATTTACATGTTCCCAAAACTCGACCCTTCCGTTTATAAGATTGACGATGACGTCGCATTGATAATGGATATACTTGAGCAGGAACAAATTCTATTGGTACAAGGTAGTGCCTTCAACATCGAAGACACGCAGCACTTGCGCCTGGTATTCCTTCCGCGAGTAGATGAACTGAGGCCCGCCGTAGCAGGTATCGCAAGGGTGCTTGAAAAATACCGTAAGTAGTTACTCGAAGCGAAAGCCTAGAACGATAAGCTGCTTCTGCTGATCCGAAGAATAGACATCCCTTCTAAGAGGCCTGTTTATAAACTCTCGCCTAGTCAAAAGCTTCTGTCGAAACGTATCGAACGCGTCAGTTTCCGCTCCGTCGCTCAAGGCGCGTTTAAACTGTTCACTCAGCTCGTCTAAGGGAAGGGCTGTTAACAAAGTGCTCCACTGCGCCAATTTTCCTGGCGCATCCTCTACAGTCGCAACATCAGCAGCTCCCTCGTCGGCGTCTTCCTCAACCGCGGCGCCAAGTTTAAAATGACTTTCGAACTCCCGAGCTAGAATCTTCGTCGCGTTCGACTTTGCCTCTACGCTATAACCCGCAATATGAGGTGTCGCGATATTAACTGATTGAGCTAGAGACGAATCAATAGCTGGCTCATTCGCCCAGACGTCGAATATAGTTATGATATCTTTTCGCTTCAAAAGTAGCCGCTTTAAGGCTAATTCATCCACTACGCATCCGCGACATGCGTTGATCAGAATTGCATGTTTTCTTAGCGCCGCCAGTTCCGCAGCGCCTATCAGATTTCGTGTCGGATGCTCAGTAGTACTCGTAAGAGGTACATGCAGAGAAACGACATCACATTCGAGCACTGCATCCAACGAATAAAATTGTCGATTGCCCTCAGCTAAAGCAGCCAAAATGGGATCATAGCAACGAACCTCAACCCCTAGCTCTTCGAGCTTAGTTGCAAACAAACCACCGACCGCGCCAGCACCAACAATACCTACCCTACTGCCTGCAAGAGAAAAATTCCTATGCAACGCAGCGAAAGCTAGGGCTGTAAAACAGTAGTCAACCACCGCGTTAGCATTGCTCCCCTTCGCATCTACGAAATGTATACCAGCTTCGCGCAGATAAGCCGTATCGACATGATCGATCCCGCTTGTGGCGGTGCCGACAAAACGAATCTTTGTCCCGCCTATAAGAAGCTCATCAATAGATGTAATAGAGCGAACAAGAAGCACATCCGCATCTATAAGATCTTCCTGACTCACACTACGACCATCAAAGAGGTGAAGTTCTCCATGGCGACTAAAATTAGCCTGTACAGCCAGGATATTCTTATCTGCAAAAATCTTCATATTTCTATCAATCGAACAGAGTTATTGGTTTGAGAACCGTTCAACAACGGAAAGCAGATGAGCGCTATCGTTTCTCGTGAATTTGTAATTCGAAAGAAATGTTTCGAATGAAGAAACATCAATATCTGCCACCTCAAGCGAACTCGGTACCGCATGAGCGAATCCCTCATGCACATCACTGGCATTGCAAATTATAGTAGCTAACTCGCGACTTAACCTTGCCTCTGATTGATGCGCTTCTAGCTTCGATGCCAAACCGGCCGCTCCGCGCAAGGAGAGACCTGCCACTGCATCAAGGTTTTCATAAATACCGTCCATGCTTGTAAAGTTTCGTAGTAATTCTTTCGCTTTGACTGGTCCCACCCCAGGAACCCCTGTAATGCAATCAACCGCGTCGCCTACGAGGCCTAGATAGTCGGCAAATTGCTCCGGGCTTACTCCAAATTCTTCTTTGATGTCAGCCCTGTAACGTCTTCGATTGCCGCTGTAGTCCCACATATAATCTTTGTCTGTTTTAAGCAACTGAGAAAGGTCTTTGTCCCGAGTCACGATACACATTGCAGGGTCTCCCGGTAGCAACTCCGACATCCTTACAGAAAGCGTGCCGATGATATCGTCGGCCTCATACTTCTTACTTGCATACGATGCCATGCCTAGAATGGAGCAAATCTCTCGACAGCCTCTTAGTTGCATTGCGAGATTTTCGTCCGGCAGCTCTCTATTGGATTTATAGTTCGGACATAGGTCGTGCCGAAAGCCGCTAAAAAGACTCTCATCTAGTGCCACGGCAATTCGATCGGGTTTGACGCGTCTTAGAAACTGCAAGAGGAATTGAGTAAAGCCGTAAACAGCACTTAGATCATTACCATCAATATCGAAACACTCAACATGGGGGGAAAAATGTGACTGGAATATGTAGATTGAACCATCTACTAGGTAATAGGTAGCAATCTGTTCGGTCATATTAGGCGCTCTCTAATCAAGACCAAAGAGTGTGCAAAAACCACTATGACTCGACCTTGCGAATTAGATACGCAAAGCTACCGTCTTTTTCGGTCGACTCTAGCAGCTCATGCCCGAGAAAATGACAAAACTTGGGCACATCGCGAGTGGTCGAGGGGTCCGTAGCAACTAGTTTCAGTAACTGTCCTGCTTCAATATCACGGATTTTATTGTGCAAAAGCATCACCGGTTCTGGACAGAATAAACCAGAAGCATCTAATTCCAAGGCGCTAACAACACCTTGCACTTCTAGTTCTGATTGATCTATAGAATCTGTCTCTTATACACATCTGACGCTGCCGACGAATAGAGAGG
>CAJXQP010000366.1 GCA_913058275.1 uncultured Gammaproteobacteria bacterium
CGCATTCGCTTGCACGCTACCATTCGATAGCGACATCAATGTATTGCTGCAAGCACTTGCTAGCCAGGCTGGCATCGCGATCGAGAACACGGTACTTCAGAACGATATTAAGGCTCTTTTTGAGGGCTTCGTGAATGCCTCAGTGTCAGCGATTGAACAACGAGATCCAACTACCAGCGGTCACTCATTCCGTGTTGCTGATCTATGCGTTGACCTTGCTGCCTCAGTCTCAGCTTCCAATCTAACTCGAATGCGCAACGTGCACTTTACGGATCCTGAAGTACGAGAACTAAAGTATGCTGCCTTACTACATGACTTCGGCAAGGCTGGTGTTCGTGAATCAGTCCTCGTCAAAGAGAAGAAACTGACCGCGGGAAGCCTTGAGAATATCCAATACAGAATTTGGCTTGCTCAGGAAAACTGCGTACGATAGCGCTTCGCAAACAACTCGAAATGTATCGTTCAGGCAATGCGGTCGAGTCTGAAATGCAGATTATTAATGCCGAGGCAGAAGCTGACATTAAGCTATTAAACGAGTTCTTTGCAACCATTGTCGAAGCAAATGAACCGAGCATCCTAAAAGAAGACAGCAAAGAGATGCTAGACAAGATCAGCGGCTACAATTTCGAAGCGCTGGATAATGACCTGCAGATTATTACCGAAGATGAATTCAATCTACTATCGATTAAGAAAGGTAGCCTCTCTCCAAGCGAGCGAAAGGAAATCGAGTCACATGTTGTGCACACACAGAGCTTTCTCAATCATATTCCCTGGACAAAAGAATTTCAGAATGTTCCTACAATAGCTGGAGCACATCACGAGAAACTCGACGGCAGTGGCTACCCCTATGGCATGACCGCGGATCAGATCCCACTCCCCTCGAAGATAATGACCGTCTGCGATATCTTCGATGCACTCACCGCATCTGACAGGCCCTATAAACCCGCCATGGGCTTAGACAGAGCTTTAGATATTTTACGCATAGAGTCCAAACAGGGTTATTTGGACAATGATCTTGTACAAATATTTATCGATGCTAAGGTATGCAAGTGTATCGAGAGTAAGGTGTACTCATCTACCAATTCCGCTACCGGCACGAGCAATCACCCTTGCGCTCATGACCTGCACGAGCACAGCTAAGCAACTCGCGATTTATCAACACTGCTGAGCCGTTGTTAGACTTTTTATGTGATTACTATCACTGTTGTCCGAACTGCATTGGTAGACACTGATCAGTATGAATTTGCAGTATCAAGCAATATGAAATTACAGTAAGTTTTTTGCAGTCGATATAGTTACTAACTATGCCAATATACAAAGACACATTTGCCCTGGAAGCATGCCCTGCCAAGACTGCGGAATCTGTCAGTTATGCAGCAACATTTGCTGTGCTGGGCTGGCTGCTAATCAGCAACTACTCGGGTTTCAGCTATTCAGAGCAAACTATCGTTGGCACCGCAGTGCCTTCAGAAAACTCGATTGCACCGACAGAACTCATTATCAATAAGACAGCAGCCTATTTAGAAGCCGAAGCCTATACCCAAACCCCATTCTCAGCGGCAATTCTGCATCAGCCAAAAGCAGAAAGCAGAGACTTTGTCACAACGCCGCCGTCATGGCACGATGATCGCGCCCTTTATCAACAACATGCGAGCCAAGCTCACCGTAGAGCATTCTCAACTGCCGACTGGAATGTCCATACAAGCGATGCGGGCCAACAAATTGCCGGATTCATTGAAGAACTCATGCTGCCCATTCCATTAATAGAGGCGGCCTACTTATTCGACGTGACTGGTATTTCCGAGCTAGTTAACAATGGAGAACTGGCAAGCAATACTTCAGGCGAAACGGGGCTTATACGAGGGATCACAGTGAAAGGGGCCGAGGCTGACCGCCTAACTAACCGTCCTGGCAACATTCAAAGACCACAGATTCCCCGCCCCTACAGAGCCCAAGAAATTCAGCGTTCTTTCGTACTTCCTCCAAGAATTCAAGCGCTTAGGCCCTAGCAGTAGTTTCAAGCACGCTACCAGCTATAGCTGAGCTGACCCAATATAGCTGCAGTTGCACTTGCCTGGGTGAACCCGAAAGCCGTGAGACCTGTAAACGACCAACTGTCCGATAGCCGGTAGTTAAAATAAGGTACAAGCTCGTGAATTTCGGTTGAAAAAGTCGATGCAGGCTCTCTGAAATCATAGAAAATACCTACGTTCCAGCGCGAGGCGAAAGGCCACGCGACCCCCATCTGCACATATGCGGAATCTGCCAAGCCGGCATAAAAGTCTGTTTTACCTCGAAATGTATAGCCAAATGTGCCAAAAAGAACCGAATTTCCATGATTTTGCGATATATCTATCTGCGTACTGTAGTCCGCCTCACCTGTACCTAAGCCCCTATTTCGATCTGCGGTAGGGATTTTTATATCCAATCGGAAATCAATGAATAGGCTAGTTTCGATGAATGGCTCCATCTGATAAGTGACAGCAAGTGTTGAATCACCAATACCGCTATTTCGCTCAAGTTGGTCGCCGGACACAGCACGATTCACTCCACCAACATTAACGAGAACATTACCAACACCTTCGACACGAAGATGAGGCACAGTAAGTTGCGCGCCCCACTTGCCCTTACTCACTGAATAGCTGACCGGGAAGTAGTAAATATCGGTATCTTTGTCTTCACCATAGTCTCCACTGCTAAAGTAAGATGCGATACTAACTGTTTGTTTTATATCATTATTACTTTGCGAGAATACGGACCCGCTGAAAACGAGGAAACTTAGCAGTAACATGCGAGGCAGCGAGTCAGGGAAAAATTGGATAATCCTAAAAAATTTCATCGGTAGCCATAATCTGTCCCTATTCCTGTCTCTTATACACATCTGACGCTGCCGACGAATAGAGAGGT
>CAJXQP010000367.1 GCA_913058275.1 uncultured Gammaproteobacteria bacterium
GAGATCAGCCTCGGTCTCGTGGGCTCGGATATGTGTATAAGAGACAGGTAAGAGAGTTTGCTTTTCCAAGCGCCATGTAATCGCTATGCAGGTTGTTCAGAGTGCTAGCCACTTCAACACCCTCGGCGTTATACCAAGGGCCGAATCCAATTCGCTCTCGGGCATTCACGCGCGGAGAGTTTGCAGTCCCATGAGCGCTTAAATAGGCGACCCATCTCTTGCCGGGCGATCCCGCTGCTGAGGCCAGTGTTGCACAATGAGCGTCTGCTCCGGCCAGCCCGCCTAAATTTGCGCCATCGCCAGACCCCTCACTCGTAATAAAGAAGCTCATTTCGTTCTCTTGTGAGTTGATGGTGCTAAACGTGGCAGCTGCCGAAATTGCGATAGCGGAAGCTAAGATTAGTTTCTTGTTCATAGTCCTACTCCTTGATTGTAAATTTTCTTATTCAATAAATTTAACTAATTAGATTTAACCAATTAATGTGCGCCAGAACTGTCCGCTGCTGCGCCTGGCATTGCCATGGCGGTTAGTGTACTTCCAGTCTGCAGGATAACGTATTGATGGCCGTCGTGTGTCCAAGAACTCATGCCGTAACGGCTTGCTGCGGGCACTTCTACGCGGCCTACCTCTTCACCTGTTGCCTTGTCGATGGCAAACAGCTGCGGTGTTCCAGCTCCATCCACATCGGAATATAGTAGTAGATTAGCTGTGGCTACCATAGGCACGGCATTTCCCGTTCCCGTGTTGCCGATATCTATACCTTGCAGTTCGGGAAGGTTAGCGATACGCGCAGGCGTCTCACCGGTTGGAATCATCCAAAGGTGCTCTCCCGTGTTCATATCTATCGCCGTGATGCGGCTATAGGGCGGCTTCCAAAGCGGAATGCCTAACGGGTGTCTCGGGGTTGGGCCTCCGCGACCCGCCGCATATTGCGACAGCGTCGTACCCGTTGGTGCATCGTAGTAGGTGTCGGCTTCTTCGCCAGATACCAGCGGTCGAGCAGCGCAACTCGAGCGTGACGTAACATACAAGATGCCCGTTGTTGGATCGGCCACAGAGGGATGTGTAATATTCACCGCACCGGAAGGACAGATCATCGAAGAAATCTTACCCAGTGGGTTGTCTCTATGTATAGGCGGGTTAAACAACGGCCCTAACTGATAGTCGGCCACCGCTGCTATCGCCTGTGCGCGAATCTCTGGGGTAAAGTCCACCAGAGTATCGAGGCTAAGCCCCTGCATATCGAATGGTGCAGGCTTCGTTGGAATCGGTTGTGTCGCGGCGAGCTGCTCTCCCGGTACGATCGAAGCAGGAAATGGCACTTCTTCAATAGGCCAGATCGGTTCGCCAGTTTCTCTGTTGAAGGTGTACACCAAACCCTGTTTCGTAGGCTGGGCAACGATCTTAGTGGGCCCTTGCTCAGTGTTCACATCCAGCAAAATAGGTGCGGTCGGTAGATCGAAGTTCCAGATATCGTGATGGACTATCTGGAAGTGCCAGGCTCTCTCGCCGGTCCTCGTATCCAAGGCAATCAAGCTTGTGCCGTAGAGATTGTCTCCAGGGTGGTGCCCGCCGTAGTAATCGATGGTCACGCCATTCGTTGGGATATAGATCAGCCCTAATTCTGGGTCTGCGGACATCGGCGCCCAGGAGGAGATGTCACCGGTGTATTGCCAGGCATCGTTCTCCCAGGTCTCGTGTCCATATTCACCCGGTTGAGGAATCACGTTGAACTTCCAAAGGAACTCGCCGGTGCGTGCATCGTAGCCCAACATATCACCAGGCACGTTCTCGATTCTGGATTGGTTGTAGCCCTGTTCGGCCGAATTGCCCACGATCACAACGTCATTCACGACTAATGGTGGCGAAGAGGAGGTGATGTAGCCTCGCTCCAAAGGAATGCCTTTATAGGGATCGTAAGGATGGCCTAGATCTGCAAGCAGATCGACTACACCCGTATCAGGAAAGCCATCTATAGGTACTGGATTCCCGAAGCCTTCCAGTGGAGCACCGGTCTCGGCATCGAGTGCTGTGAGGAAGAATCCAGGAGAGATGATGTAGATGATGTCCTTGCCATCGACCTGACCGAAGCCCACGCCCTTGCCGTAGTCGGCACGCATCGAATACTGATAACGCTCAGTATCCGGTTCTCTGTAGGACCAGATTGTTTCGCCGGTCTTAGGATCGATAGCAACGACGTGGCGACGCGCGCCCGCTACCGTGTACATTCGACCGTTGATATAACTTGGTGTGGAGCGACCGCTCTGAGCCTGAAAGCTGGAACCGTCCCATTGCCACGCGACTTCTAAATCACCGAAATTTTCGGCGGTGATTTCTTGAGAGGGTGAGAAACGTGTATGAGCAAAGTCATTGCCCAGAGTAGTCCATTCGACGCTATCTTGCTGGGCGCTGGCTACTGTGGCTAGAGATGCCAGCAGTAAGCTCGCTGAAGTATTCAATAATTGGCGCATTCTTATCATTATTTGATCCTCTTATTGGGGAAGCGATGCTTGCTAGTCTTTTACGCTAAGCTGTTTCTGCAGGGCGGTTTGCGTGATAAAAGGCCAGCAAATACTGTTCATGAGAGTAACGCAGCTTCTGCATTTTGTCATGTAAGATTGCCCCATTGGCGGGCAGTTGAGGAGATATGGGGTTGTCTGGGATGAAAGTGCAGGAATGCGCTGAGGGAGAGCTGAATTGTGACGCTGCAACTGCAACAATTAACGGTTCTGTGTGCTGTTCCTAAGCTGAGTAATTCGCCTCAAGGGTGGGTGCATATAAAGCCGTTTGGCTAATCGCTGTTCCCGCAGAGGGTCTAAGGCGAGCAGTTTTTCATCTTTTCTGTATTGATCTGTCTCTTATACACATCTCCGAGCCCACGAGACCGAGGCTGATCTCG
>CAJXQP010000368.1 GCA_913058275.1 uncultured Gammaproteobacteria bacterium
GCTCTACGAGCCTGCGATATTCCTGAACGACATACAAGCCCGCATACTGTCTGGCGGCTTGTTGGTATTGACTTCACCTTATACCTGGCTCGAAGAATATACCGATAAGAACAATTGGCTAGGGGGCGTGAAAGTGAATGGTGAAAACTTCAGTACTCTGGACGCGCTTAAAAAACAGCTTACAGACAGCTTCGATTTTTTAGAAGCCGTAGACGTGCCCTTTGTGATCCGTGAGACAGCACGCAAGCATCAGCATACAGTGGCTCAAATGACAATTTGGCGTAAGCGCTAGACGGATTCAGCTATGAAAATCCGCGCAATGAAGCACCATGAATTTTATGAAAAGCTGCCGAGGCGTGCACGCTATAACCTCAGTGATGCTTGCGGGGCGACGGCGACTCTGCAAGATATTTTGAGCGTTGATGAGATCGCCGCTTTAGCGTCAATACCTTTGATATATGGCAGTGTAGAGGGCAGAGAGGATCTCCGTGCTGGTATCTATAATTTGTACCAGCAACTCTACCCTGAACTGGGTGTCGATCATATCACTGTGCTTAGTGGAACACAGGAGGGCCTGTTCTCTATCATGGCCTGCATTCTAGAGCCCGGCGATGAGGTGATCGGGATGCTACCTTGTTATCCGTCACTCTCTGATCTTCCCGCGTGCTTTGGCGGCGTGTTCAAGCCAGTAGAGCTCAATTCTGAAAATCGCTGGCAGCCATCCATTGAGGATTTCGCTGCGCAGATCAGTGAGCGTACGAAAGGAATAGTTATAAATTCTCCGCACAATCCAACTGGCATGCTGCTAGACCAGAGCTTCGTAGATAGTCTAATTGCTCTTTGTGAACAGCATGGTCTGTATCTGATTTGCGATGATGTATTCGCGTTCTCAGATTTTTCCGGAATTGGCTGTCAGTTAAATGTACTGAAATACGAAAAAGCCATACTATCAAATGTGCTCTCTAAGACCTTCGGATTACCCGGAATTCGCATCGGTTGGGTTATGACGAAAAACCAAGAGCTAAGCAAATTGATTCGTGACCTGAAAACTTATAACAGTATTTGTCAGTCGCAGCTCGATGAGCAGGTAGCCTGTTTTGTAATGCAAAAAGCTGATGCCATTATCAAGCGTAATAATGAAATCGTGTACGAGAATATTGAATTGTTTGCTGGCTTCGTTGCTAGCAATGATTCTTTAAGCTGGCATAGACCGGAAGCGGGGATGCTGGGCTTAGTGCATTCAAGCAAGCCTCTCAAGCCTCTACTCGATTCTTGGTTCGAGAAAGACGTGCTAGCTCTGCCTGGAGATTTATTCGGTATAGAGGGAGATTACTTTCGAGTGGGCTTTGGTAAAGCTGATTTCCCTGAGGCGCTCGCGCGCATTTTCGCCGATTAGAAAGTGTAGCGCTTCGCAAATTAAAATGGCTCAGACTAAATGCTCTTGGCCCAGAGCGTGGCTTCGGTCTGCGCCATCGTCCAATCGTCTAAGTTCCCCTTCGCTGTCTTTAGCCTTATCACGCCCAGTTATTTTTTCGAATTGGAAGCCGGGCTTAGCCGGACCCTGATGTAATACTCATTCTATGTGCAGAGGGAAGATCAGTTAGTCGAGCATTCTGTATTGCTGAGCTAATAAGTCGGAGCGCATTTGCACGAGGGATTATTGGCATATTCCTTCTGCCTTCGCCTTTGATATCAGGTGCTGATGGCCTGAATTGCACAAAGCCATAGATTGGATATACTGTGCATCCTTTCTGCACATAATAAGGAGAATTCGCAATGAGCAAGCCTAAAATCGCCGGGATGGTGGTCGGCCTAGTATTACTGGTTGTGGTGGTAGGCTGGGCGTCCACGGCTCCCTATCTTAGTAACTCAGGACTCGGCCGTACGCCGGGCGTAATGATTGGCGGGACTATTACCCCGGCCTTGGATGATTTCTCGCCGCTTAACGACAGCGTTCGCGGCCCTTTGATGTTTAAGCTATCCGGTTTCCCCCCATTCGTTAATTACCTATCTTGGGTTGGCATGCCCGATGGCGTAATTACGGCAACCCGCCCAGACAACGGATACTGGGCCCGACGTGTCCGTTCAAGGGGCGGTGATGGATTGCTGCGCATAGGTGACGAGACATTCGAGATGACGGCTACCGAGATTCATGGCGATGATCGTATTGCCATGATGAGGCTATGGGCTGCTAAGTCAGGGGGCAGAACACTTGATGAGCCAGCTTATCCAGGTTCAGAACCGCTCGGTGAATGGAAAGTGTTCTTCTGGACTCCTAGGTCATAGGGTCACTAAATCAGAATCTTGAAGATTCTGAAAGTTAGTGCTGCGGACAAGATCGGAAATATCCCATATCTCGTACGCAGCGATGACTCTAACTCAAGCTTCTAGCCACTCAATCGCTGCGTTTTCTTTGTCCAAATCGAATGATTTCATCTCCAAGCCGGGAATGATTTTGCCTTCGATCTCGGTAGCAGTTTGTATCCAGCCTTGGTCACAAACTACGGCAATTCGATCAATTTTATGAGCCAATCGAAATATTTTTGGCAGGTTTTTCAGCTCCACAGCGATAGCTCCCACAGTGGGCATTTCTAATTCGCCTATACGGTACATCAAAAGACCGTGTTCCATATCCGCAATTGCTGCAAACAGTTCATCTAACACTCTCGTCATCTGATCGCGGTCGATCTTTCCGCTAAATTCCACGTTGACTCGATGGCTGCTTACTTTGGTGATTTTCATCACAGATGTGTTCCTTAATTCAGAGTTAGGCTCATTCTATCCGCAGAAATCTGTTTGCCAATTGAGGTGTGTCAATCATCACTAACTTGGGAGTCTGAGTGATTGGAGCAGAGCGGGAATTCAGTAAGCTCGCCTTTACTTAGCAAATAAC
>CAJXQP010000369.1 GCA_913058275.1 uncultured Gammaproteobacteria bacterium
CTCGGAGATGTGTATAAGAGACAGCTGCCAGCCAAATCAGCACGTATGTGTAGATAGGCAAAACTCCGAGACTTACGGTACCTCACGTAAGATTCAGTGAAGCGTTCATCTGACTGTAAATTGTCAGCCTTCAGAGTATCAAGTACCTCGACTAGCAAATCGCTATCCGACTCAGGGAATTTCTTATTTAGTTTTTGGGTAAGTTCATAAAAAGAATGTTCCCGACGGGCCAGATAGTCCATTGCGGCCCGCCGGAGAACAGGAACATCGTTACAAGATGCTGTCTCGGACACTTTACTAATCTTCCTGCTTCTAACCTTTTCCGATTTTTCCACTGCATTCGGCTTATAAATCGATCCTTCATTACCAACAGAGAAAGGTCTCATTGACAACGAAAGCATCGAGTCTACCGCTCTAGCTACTCTTCTTCACGCCGGCTAAAACTATGACGTCATCATCATTGGCTGGTGCCTCGTCTGAGTTAGCGGCCTCTTCGGTATCACCACCGAGTAGCTGAGCACGAATCTGCAATTCGATTTCTTCGGCGATATGCGGGTTTTCTTTCAGAAATACAGCGGCATTCTTCTTGCCTTGGCCGATCTTCTCACCTTTGTAAGCGTACCAGGCGCCAGATTTCTCTACCAAGCCTTGCTTGACGCCTAGGTCGACAATCTCACCGAGGTGAAAGATTCCCTTGCCATACATGATCTGAAATTCCGCTTGTCTGAAAGGTGGTGCTACCTTGTTCTTAACAACCTTCACCCGAGTCTCGTTTCCGACGACCTCGTCACCATCTTTGATCGAACCGATGCGACGAATATCCAATCTCACAGAGGAATAGAATTTAAGTGCGTTACCACCGGTAGTGGTTTCGGGGGAGCCGAACATAACACCAATCTTCATGCGAATTTGGTTGATAAAGATAACCAGGGTGTTCGAGTTCTTGATATTGCCTGTCATCTTTCGCAGAGCCTGAGACATCAGTCGAGCCTGCAGTCCCATGTGAGTGTCGCCCATGTCGCCTTCGATTTCTGCCTTAGGAGTCAAGGCGGCCACTGAGTCGATTACCACAACATCTAATGCCCCGGAGCGCACAACCATGTCGCAGATTTCTAATGCTTGCTCACCGGTGTCCGGCTGGCTCACGAGCAGATTGTCGACATCGACACCCAGGTTCCCGGCATAGATAGGATCGAGTGCGTGCTCCGCGTCGATGAATGCGCAGCTACCGCCTGCCTTCTGTGCTTCGGCGATAACCTGCAAGGTTAATGTAGTTTTACCGGAGGACTCTGGCCCGTATATCTCTACGACCCTGCCTCGCGGAAGACCGCCTATGCCTAGCGCGATATCTAGCCCTAGTGAACCAGTAGAAATAGCCGGTATCGGTTCGCGGTCGGTATCTCCGAGTCGCATCATAGAACCCTTACCAAATTGTCTCTCGATTTGCGTCAGTGCCGCCGCTAGTGCCTTTTCTTTACTGCTGTTATCTTCAATCATCTTAATTTCCTTGTGTTTAAATTCACAACTGAAGCCTGGTTCCGTGAGTAAAGCAGTTGTCGGGTTTCCCCTTACACTCAGTTTCCTGAGCCCTTATAAATAGTAGCCTGTCCCCAGCTACTTACTAAATTTTCTAGATTCTTTCTCCAGCAATTCCCCTAGCCGACTGATCAATGCACAGCTGCAGCAACTTTTCCGCTAGACGCTCGCTGTTTATCTGGTGGCTCGAACTCGACGTCACTCCCGTGACCATCGATGGACCCACAGCGGGTAACGTCGAGTTCAGCCATAAATCGTATAGTCCTGTAGTTGTGGTACCGATCGACTCTAAGCTAGCAGATGTGTTCTTTATTGAACCGTTTGCTAAACCATCTACTGAATTTCTTGCTGGACTGCTGACTGTGCTTCTAATTGAACTATGCATCGTCTTAACCTAATTCTATTAATTTTAGCTATTGCCCGATTTCTCTGGGCTTCAGCCTTTCACCAAAACACTGTATATACGAACAGTGCAAATTTAAACAAATTTATACTGTATATACAACCAGTATATTGGCAAAAATGGAAATTCCTTTAGGTTTTCTTATCAATCAATCAATAGAAAGCAGCCTTCGAGCGCGGCAAGGACCGTTGCTTGCCTGACAGACTCTCTGTCGCCGCTGAAATGAAAGCAGCGAACTAGGCTCCTATCTTCCCACTGCCAGGCAATCCAAACCGTGCCCACGGGTTTTTCCTCGGTGCCACCATCAGGCCCCGCTACGCCGCTGACGGCAACAGCCAGATTTGCCCTGCTGCCCTGAATAGCTCCTGCGGTCATTGCGAGCACGACTGCCTCGCTCACGGCACCAGGGCCGTCGATGCTGAACAACTCTGGAGGAACACTTAACAAGCGCTGCTTTGCCTCATTGGAATAGGTGACGAAGCCACTATCGAACCAGGCGGAACTGCCGCTGAGTGCGGTTAGCGATTGAGATATCCATCCACCGGTGCAGGATTCGGCGGTCGAGATGATTAGTTTTTTTGCGAGGAGCTTGTCCGCAAGTTGTTGGACAAGTTTGGAAATTGGGTTAGAAATTAAATCTGACATGAACTTATATTAGCGACTTCGACGGTTGATGGGAACCACGATTAATCCGTTGCAGCCGATTTTTTGCATGCCCTCCTCGCGACGCTGTTTTACCCAAGCGAAGAAAGCAATTTAGCTATGCCACCGTCTCACCAAACCGTGTAGAATTCTCAACCACAGCAACGAAGAATAAGAACAAAACTCACCTCATTCAGACTATTCAGTAGTTATCCATTTGACCGACGCGCAAACACACACCCCCATGACTGTCTCTTATACACATCTCCGAGCCCACGAGACCGAGGCTGATCTCGT
>CAJXQP010000370.1 GCA_913058275.1 uncultured Gammaproteobacteria bacterium
ACCTAATACTGTGGAAGGAAGCACAAACCCAGTCACCATTCCAGTCTGAAGAAATTTCCGACGAGTGAGTGCTTTACTGGCCTTTGGGGTTGCCGACATCGTGCGTTATCCTCCGCGGTTACTCACAAGGAAAGTAGCAGACAGCCCGCTAGGGAGCAACATCCTTCAAAGCCTGATGCTACAGATCAGGGCTGTCAAGCAGGCGGAGGCAGCGGCGTCTCCAGCCACCAGTCTGCAGTAAGGATAGCCAGCACAACACGGGAGTCTCTAAAAATTCCACATGACTCGCGCGTAGAAGTTTCTGCCTAATCCCGGCATCCGCGCTCGGCTCGCGATGTCGGGGTTGTATGCTCGATTGTAAGCAGCGAGGTGGTCGAGGTAGCTTTCGTCGAGGAGATTCTCGGCACCAATACTCACCTCGACACCGTCGGCAAGACTAGACCTTGCCATCACGTTGACCAGCGAATAGCCCTCCGTTTTTAATTCCGAATTAGTTATTGCGATACGATTCTGATCGGCGTATGTCACGCTTTCTATTGATCCTGTCCAGCCATTACCACGGTAGTCTAGCGCGACCAAGACATTATCTGGCGACACGCGATAGAGATTATCGTTAATGTCACGCCTGTCTGCGCGGACGATATTCAGTATCGCGCGCAGAGTGATCTTGTCATTGATCGAGAAATTTGAATCAATATCGAGACCGTAAAAACGCGCATCCACATTGCTAAACTGAAGCGGATTGGGCATGCCTATTCCCATGTTTGCCATCATTTGGGCGAAATTATTTGCTGTCACGTTGGTTGATGGGGTGCCTTGGATGTAGTCGGAGACGCGCTTATAGAAGACGCGAGGATAAATCCCGTAGACCGAGTTTTCTAAGTCGAGGCCGAGTTCAATCTCGTGTGCGGCTTCGGGCTTCAGATTCGGATTGCCGATATAGGTCTTACCATCAGCAAGCCCGCCGGTTGCCTCAAGAGGAATCCATAAGTAGCGTTCTTGATAAGAAGGCGAACGCGTTTTGCGCGCTGCGCCGATATACCACGTGGCGTCGCTGTTTGTTTGATAACTCAGTCGCACGAAGGCGTCGACGTTGGTATCGGTCTGTGCGAGGTTGTCATTGTTAAATTGAATTGATAGAGCGCCTGCAAGATTGTTCATCATCACCGGCATGCCCATCATCATATTCATTGGATTTAAGTTGCCTGACACTGGAACCGAGTCCATGCTCACATGATTTACGCGTATTCCTGTCTCGAGCCCTGTTCGGGCATTCAATGAGATTTTACGCTCGATGAACGCACCGATAATGTCGCGATTTACATCATTAAAGTTAGAGATGTAGAACGGCGCCGAATTCGGATTGGTAATTATTGAGCGATGCTCTGCGAAGTGGCCGTCTATGCCATAGAGCCAGGTTCCGTTATCGGCGAATTGTTCATACTTGAGCGCAAAGCCATAATTTTCGCTTACCGCCCAGTTACGACGAAAGCGCATAGGGTCGTCGGTTGACGCAGCTGTTTGTGGCGGTCGGCGTAGGTGATAGTTGGTCATCCAATGTTCGTTATCGCTTGCCGAAAGCTCCGCCGTAAACAGGCCTTCGCTCGTCGAGAAGGTATAGCGAGACCGGAAAAGGTCGCTGTCTATAGACAGAATATCCATTGGCAATGAGGCGGTGCCGGCATCTTTCGTGTTGTTCCGAGCAAAGTCGATACTGAACTCATGCCGCTCTTTTGCGAAGCTGTAGCCAAGGTCGAAACGCTCGCGGTCGTACTCGGAGGGTGTGATGTCGCCGGTAGGAAACTCAAGGTCATCGGCGCGCTCTTGCATCACAAAGCCGCGGAAGATGTGCGTGTCATTCGCCATCGAGAAAAAACCGCTCAGCACGTCGCCGCTATTCACAGATTGGGCGCCAGCATAGGCGCGGCCACTGAATTCGAAATCCTTAGTTGTACCAAAATCCCCGGCATAGGTGTTCGCCTCTACATAACCGCCGATTGTCTCTTGGCCTTTGCTGGCAGGGACTATGCCACGATTAATGGTGAGCGACTCCAATATAGCGACTGGTGCGTAGTGGAGCGGCGCGTCCATGGCGTTGGGGCCCGCGCCATTGATCTGCGCGCCGTCGACGGAGACTTGGATGCGATCGCCGAACATGCCTCGGTACTGAGCAATGCCTGTAAGCTCCCCGTTTTTGTTGACGTTAGCGCCTGGCATTTTACGCAATAATTGTGCGGTGTCTGGCGTAGCGACAAGCGTGTCGTCAACTATAACCGTATGTGTGTCGCGAACGCCGACAACAGTAATTTCTTCGATGCGCTGGCGCTCCTGAGCGAAGGTTTGGCCAGCGAGTGGTGTAGCGATAGCGAGTGCTAATGCGAGTGATTTTCGCAAGTAACGCATATTTTTCTCCTTATTAATTCTGATTCGCTCGGCGACGACTCGATTCTACTTAAGCCGAATGGCGAGATTCGAAGGCGCCATTCTATTGGAAGCTTCGCTGCAGTAGGTGCGACATGATGTCGCACCTATCGCAATGGTTGCTCTTGCATTGATATGGATCAACTTAGGCTGAAGGAGGGGCGGCAGCCGGTGTTCTCAATACTTACTGCTATAGATCAATGACGAATTCTTTCTCAGAGGTAGGGTTATAGGTGGGTTATCCCATTCAGTTAAAGCTTACAGCAAAGGAGTTTACGATGAGATTAGTGAAGAATTTGATAGTGATTTTTGTACTTGCAGGTTTGCTGTCTAGTTGCTCAGGTATCACCTCGCAGATCGGCAGTTCGCCTTTACTGTGCTGCCCAGGTGACTATCAAAACTATTCAGAATATGGACTTCGGACAGAGGGGCTTCC
Source organism: uncultured Gammaproteobacteria bacterium (assembly GCA_913058275.1). Taxonomy (GTDB): domain Bacteria; phylum Pseudomonadota; class Gammaproteobacteria; order Pseudomonadales; family Pseudohongiellaceae; genus UBA9145. The sequence continues at coordinate 2,858 of CAJXQP010000370.1, forward strand.
GCTTTTTCTAAGAG
>CAJXQP010000371.1 GCA_913058275.1 uncultured Gammaproteobacteria bacterium
AGATCTACACCTCTCTATTCGTCGGCAGCGTCAGATGTGTATAAGAGACAGCGCCCACTCATTGTCGCTATGCACTACTAATGAGAAAAAGGGCGGGCGACCTTGCTTGCTGGAGTTCAACGCGATCCAGCCAAGCACAGAATTCCTGACCACGGCGGCATCGAAATTAAGCTTCGGCGTAGACTCAAAGCCCAGCATCAAGCTGAAGCAGGGAGAGAAAGCGACATCGCTCAGTTTGGACTTATAGGCGAAGCACTCTGGTAGGATTTCATCTGCCTGAGGAGCGGGCGATGTGGAAATCACCCAGTCGAATTGGCCAAGTCGCTCCCCGGCGGAGTCTTTAAGTAACCAGCCCTTTTCGCCTGCTTCGATATTAGCAACGCGTGTTTCCAGAATGACGTTGAGCTCTTGGGCGAGAACCTTGCACAAGTTATTCATGCCGGGCACGGCTACGTAGTGGGGCTCAAACCATTCTCGTTTGAACGGCTTCTCCTGAGTATCTAAGGTGAGGACTCGGGGTTGCCAGGCCGCTATTTGATTCTTGGCAACGTAGTCATTTATGAGGCTCTGAAATTGCTTCGAGCGCGCCGTGAAGAACTGCGCTCCGTGATCGAATCGGTAGGGCCCATTCTGGCGCGTGGCCATCCGCCCGCCGAAACCGCGAGACTTCTCAAATATGTGAACCTCAGTAATGTCCTGCAATTGCCTAGCGAGGGTGATCCCGGCAATGCCTGCACCGATGATAGCGAGGGATTTCATTTTAGGCCTGCATATTTCTTGATTCAAATGCGTATCATACGACAGATTGACAGACTTAGATGAATGTTTAGCCGATCAGCTAGCTGGTTTAGATTAAAGCCCGAGTATCGACATAGATTTCAATCTGATCTACATTAGGGCTAAAGAATAGCGTCATAAAACACAAAGAGGTACAGCATGCATTTATTTACAAATGATCTAAGCAGAACTTTTCTTGCTTCGTTGCTCGCTCTAAGTGTGTTGATCGTAGTTGATTGGAAAGGGAGCTCAACTGCGCAAGCCGTCTCCGAAAATCCGTATCAGGTGATCTATCACTGGGGCGAACTGCCAGATGGGCGGGAGATGGGTGTGGTTACTGGAGTTCATCCCGATCCAGATGGCGAGCATATGTGGATAGTTGAGCGCTGCAGTACGAACCAGTGCGCGGGTTCCAACCTACCCCCTATTCACAAACTAGATAGAGAAGGTAGAGTAGTAAAGAGCATAGGCGCGGGACTCTTTGCATGGCCCCATGGCTTCGATCTCGACGGTGATGGCTACCTCTGGGTGACCGAAGGTGCACCAGAGGGTGATGCAAGAGGCACAGATGGCTTCTCACTAGGAATGGGTCATCAGGTAATAAAATTAAATCAAGAGGGCGAGGTGTTAATGCGTTTAGGTATTGCCGGCGTCGCCGGCGATGACGCGGCGCACTTTAACGGTCCTTCGGCTGTGCAGGTCGCTCCCAATGGTGATGTCTGGATCGCCGATGGTCACCGAGGCGGTAACAATCGCGTGCTTAAGTTTTCTGCCGACGGAGAGTTGCTGCTGCAACTCGGTGGAGGCATCGACTCTCTCAGTCGCGAAGTTAGTAGGTTTAATGATCCGCATGATCTGAAGATGGATTCCCAAGGCAGGCTCTTCGTTGCCGATCGCGGTAACAATCGCATACAGATATTTGATCAACAGGGCGAGCTACTCTCTATATGGACTCAATTCGGTAGACCGAGCGGTATTTGGATCGATGATAGCGACCAGATATACGTCGCTGATGGTATGTCCGGTGATCAATGGAATCCGGGCTGGCAACGGGGCATCCGTATTGGTGATGCGAAGACCAGCTGGATCACCGACTTCATTCCAGATTATGAGGTTCAAAACGGCAGCGGCATAGAGTTCTTGGCAACTGACGCGGAGGGTAATATTTACGCGGGGCAGGTGGGTCGTCAACGTTTTGAGAAGTATGTTCGCGTAAGGCCTTAATCGTGCAGTGTGTAAACCGTTTTTGCAGTGCTGTGTTTTAAAGTGTAATAATGCGCCCTCACCCTTTAGAACAAAACACATTAAATTGAAAATGCATAGATTTTTTCAAAAATTATTGATCATTGGTTGTCTGCTGAATACAGGTTCTGTTTTTTCTGCGGAGTTTGCAGACACGGTAGAGCATAAGTTCGCCGACAACGATGGCGTGTCGATTCACTATGCCAAAGCGGGCTCCGGTCCATTGGCTGTTTTCATTCATGGGTTTCCTGATTTCTGGTACACCTGGCGCCATCAAATGGAAGGGTTGGCGGGTGATTTTACGGTCGCTGCAATGGATACGCGCGGGTATAACAAAAGTGACCAGCCAGTCGGTGTTGAAAACTACGACATGGAGCTGCTGATAAAAGATGTCGCGGCTATTATCGAGAATGAAGGACGAGAAAGTGCCGTCATAATAGGCCACGACTGGGGAGGGGGAATCGCCTGGAGTTTTGCGGCAGCTCGGCCTGATCTTACATCGCAACTGATCATTATCAACCTGCCTCATGTTAAGAACCTAGCGAGAGAGTTGGCCAAGATGGATGAGCAACATCGTAATTCGCAGTACGCGCGCAATTTTCAGAGCTTAAGTTCCCATGAGAACATTAGCGCCGAGAGCTTGGCAACCTCTCTATCTCGCGGTGATGAAGCACTTTATGCGATCTATTTGGAAGCCTTTGAGAATTCGAGCGCAGACGCAATGATGAATTACTACAGAGCAAATTTTCCTAGAGAGCCGTATACCTCTGGCGCATTTCTTGAAGTCGCAAGGATCAAGATCTGTCTCTTATACACATCTGACGCTGCCGACGAATAGAGAGGTGTAGA
>CAJXQP010000372.1 GCA_913058275.1 uncultured Gammaproteobacteria bacterium
AACCAAGGCCGAAGGCTTTAAATATCGATCGTACCAATTAATCCAACGTTAAACTGTTCAGATAAATGCTGACGATAAATTGGGCAGGCGGGCGATGAAACATCTTTATTCGTATAATTACTCATTGGGTTTTCCCAATTTTCTTTCTTTCATTTTCCATGAATTATTTTTGACCATTTTTTTGATGGTACTGGCTTTCGAGAAATGATCTAGCTTATGCGTTCCAATCCATCTGGTGGCAGCTTGCCATTGGCAACTCTGGCTTATCATCCTCTCTATGGTTCCGGAAACTGATAGTCCTCAAAGGTTTTACGTAATGCAATCTTGCTGATTTTGCCAGTTGCTGTGTGTGGCAATTCATCGACAAATACGACGTCATCTGGTCTGGCCATTTTATGCAGCTTGTCCTGTAGAAATTCCAGCACTTCTTCGCGGCTCATAGATTTTTCTGGCTGCAATACAACAATCAGCAAGGGCCTCTCGGTCCACCTGGGGTGGTAGCGGCCAATTACTGCAGCTTCAGCGATATCATCGTGGTTGATCGCGGCATTTTCAATATCGATAGAGCTAATCCATTCGCCACCGGATTTAATAACATCCTTGGTGCGGTCTGTAATTTTCAGGAATCCCTCTGGCGTTATAGACGCTACGTCACCGGTTTGAAACCACCCTTTTTCATCGACAGGGCAATCTTCATCACCAGGAACATCGGACAATCCGTAGTAGCCTCTGGCTACCCAGGGGCCTTTTACTTTTAGTGCGCCGAAGGCGACTCCATCCCATGGAAGTTGTTCGTCGTCTTCACTCACAATCTTCATTTCTATGCCAAAAACTCCACGCCCTTGTAAGCACTGCAAGTCGGTAACCTGTTCCGTGGTTAGGTCTTCCATGCCTTTTTTCAAGCTGAATACTGTTCCCAGGGGGCTGGTTTCTGTCATGCCCCATCCTTGTACAACGATGCAGTTGTGTTGCTCCCTGAAGCGATCGACTATGATTCTTGGGCAGGCAGCGCCACCAACACTTACTCGCGATAGACTGGGAACGGACTTCTTGTTGGCTTCGAGATAATCTAGTAACGCTAGCCATATAGTAGGCACGCCAGAGCTAAAAGTTACTTCTTCGGCGTTCATCAGATCGCAAAGGGTTTCCCCATCAGCCATTTTAGGTCCAGGCAATACCAATTTCATTCCCACCATTAGAGCCGCGTAAGGTGCGCCCCAGGCGTTGACGTGGAACATTGGCACGACCGGCAAGCTAGTCTCCATATTCGATGCGCGGGTAACGTCAGGTAGAGCTCCGCCTAGCGCATGAAGCACGGTGGAACGATGGCTGTAAACGACCCCTTTGGGGTTTCCAGTGGTTCCGGAGGTATAGCACATGCCGCTGGCAGTGTTCTCATCAAACTGCGGCCAATCATAAACATCAGACTGTGCTGCTAGGAGTTCTTCATAACACACAACATTTGGAAGAGTCGTTTCAGGCATATTCTCTTTAGTAGTGAGAACGACGACTGTCTCCACCTTGGATAAATGTTCTTTCAGCGCTTCCAGCAACGGCATAACCAGAACATCAACAAAAAGAATTTTGTCTTCTGCATGATTGATTATATACGCCACTTGCTCGGGGAATAGTTTGGGATTGATGGTGTGGCATATCATCCCGCTTCCGGAGACAGCGTAATAGAGCTCCATATGACGATGATCATTCCAGGCGAGGGTACCGATTCTGTCGCCAAACTCAGCACCGAGTGAATCCAACACATTGGCGAGTTGCCGACAGCGTTTGGCGAACGTCTTGTTGTTTTGTCTGTGCCGGGGGTTGTCGAGGGTTACTGACACCATCTCCACATCTGGGAAATTACACTCAGCATGATTCAATATCGACGAAATCATGAGTTGGGTATTCATCATCAAAGCTTGCATTACAATTCCTTTCTATTTTTAGTTTAGGGGAGGTTTATTGTTACCCCCTATTACTGATCCAACTCATCCGCTATGACTTCTAAGTAAGCGGTTTCCAATCTCTCGATGGCCTTGATGAAGCCCATCGGGTCGACGAATGTATCTGGGCTGTAGGGCTGCCCTGGGGTGTATTTTTCATGCATGTTGTATTGACTGGCATGAGCGGCAACCCAGACGTCTACATCCATTTGCTTCTGCCTGTTGTAGGTAGTGGCGAAATCCACTGCCACTCCGCTGTAGGTGGGCTCGACAACGAGTTGCTTGCCGGGATTGACGGTGCCCATATTGGCAATAGCGACATCGTAGGTTCTACCGTCCTCGGTCACCTTGAAGCTATAGCTGGAACTGCCTTCGGTGTGACCTGGATGCTCATGCACAGTGATGCGCAGATCACCTAAAGTGATGATTTCATCCTGCTTAAGGATGCGATCGACTTCTACTGGGTCAAAGGATTCACGTCCGCCGAAATGGGCATCGCTAAATCCGCCGTCTTCCAGTACACGTGCATCTTTTGCCGTGGCCCATACTTGCGCATCTGCTATCTGCTTAATCTCCGCTATGGCTGCCGTGTGGTCCCAGTGGGCCTGCATGGTGAGCAGGATGTTGACATCTTCCAGACGAAACCCCAACGATTCGATATTGCGACGGATAACCTGAGTTGAATCGGCTAGGCCTGTATTGATGAGAATATGGCCTTCATCGGAGGTAATCAGGAACACACTGAGATCCAGCATTCCGACCCCATACAAAGGACCTATCACCCGAAATGCAGGATAAGGTGTGATCCAGCCTGCAGGTGGCTCGGATTGGGCGTTGGTTAGTGAGGAGGCGAAAACAGAGCAGCTCAGCATTGCAGCAAATAATGAAGCACGAAACCTACA
>CAJXQP010000373.1 GCA_913058275.1 uncultured Gammaproteobacteria bacterium
CATTTCGTCTGTTCCTAAATTTTAAACTGTAACATTCTGATTGGCCGACAATTCGGACTCGCTCGATGAGGACGAGTTGCTCGTACTGCCATCTCGAGAATGGCGATAGCTCATCCAAATTAAAAACTGTAACCCGAAAAGCAAAGATGCTGCTAATAAATGCGTAGGTTGAACGAACGCTGGCATTCCTAAATGGCCCAAGGTCGCCCCTGAGAGCACGGCGGCCCCTATTACAAAGATCATAGTCAATGTGAGCTTACTCAGCGTGTGCTGCCATCCTAGCGACATAACAAGTAGTCTAGCGAGCCACAGATTAGCGAACAGCACGACGGCTGAGAAGCTTCTGTGTACATAGAAAAACCAGGGCATTGCGTCAATCCAACTTGAACGAAGATCTTCACCTTGGGATTCACGTAGTAAATCTGTCATCTCTCGAACCTGTGTACCCATAGCCACTTGCAAGATCGTAAATCCGAGTATCACATAGAGCCATTTTTCGAAACGCGGATCTATATTCTCCACAGACTGAGATGCCATGATCCCCCGCCGGGCTTGCGCGAGTGCATACAGCAGCGTACCCACGATCGCCAAAGCCATCAACATATGCACGGTAATCATACCGGGCTGCAAATTCGAACCAACCACTTTAGAGCCAAGCCACCCCTGAAACCCCACCATAAGGAAAGCTGCAACTGACGCTTTGAATATACGCGTATCATGCGTTCGACATGACCAGGAGTAGATAGCCGTTAGAAATATCAAGAAACCAATGCTTACACCCACCAGTCTATTGGCATACTCCGTCCAGGTCTTGACGACGTTGAATCGCGTATCTGAGTAACCCAACTCGGCGTAGATTTCCTGATAGTTTGCTGGTAACTGCGCCTCGCTCAATGGTGGGACCCAACTACCAAAACAAGTAGGCCAATCCGGACAGCCCATACCGGCACCCGATGCGCGCACCGTGGCGCCAACTAATATTAAAAAATAAACAGCTGCTAGGGTTATCCAAGCCATGCGTCGGTAGCGCGTAAGAGCGGTGTTGTCTGTTTCTGTGTTCATAAAATCTGAAGAACCCTCGAAATAGGCCCACCAAGGGCAGAGCCAATTCCTATAAAATCAATATTAATATTTTTAGCTACGCAGGGATTCCAACAGAGATATCGATGCGTAGCTATCCATCGGTAAGCCCTGCTGTTCTTGATACGCTCGAATGGCGCTTCTGGTTCGACTGCCTACTCGGCCATCTGGATCTCCTGAATCGAAGCCAAGACCGTTAAGCAATTCCTGTAACTCCTGCACCTGGGCGATGCTCATCGCCTGCTCGTTTTCCGGCATGCGCTGTATTGGTGCTCCACCAGCAAATCTATCTGCTAGGTGCCCTACTGTCAGCGCGTAGAAAATTGGCGGATTGTAGAGGCGTGTGGTTCTAAAATTGTTATAGGCAAGGAAGGCGGGGCCTTGAGCACCCGCAGGAATCACGACCGAGGCTCGCATATCTGCCACCGGTATCGGAGAGCCCGAAGTCTGTAATAGACCCATATCGCGCCATTCCTGTAGCGACTTACGCGAGTTGGTACCAGCGAATGCAAAATCAAAGTCAGCGGGGAGCAATATTTCTCTACCCCAACGCTCATCGCCCTTCCAACCCGATTCCGAGAGGAAATTTGCTGCGGAGTTGAAGACATCCGGTAGACTATTCCAGATGTCTATTCTGCCATCGCCGTCTCCATCCACAGCATACTGGCTAAAGATCGAAGGCATGAATTGTAGCTGCCCCATAGCTCCGGCCCAAGAACCACTCATGCTCTGTGCTGAAATATGTCCATCATCTATGATCTGTAAGGCAGTAAGTATCTGTGAACGGAAAAATTCGGCTCTACGTGGATCATAAGCCAGGGTAGCGAGGGCCTGTAACACCGAAAAGCCACCTGTATTGCTGCCGAAATTAGTCTCAATCGCCCAGAACGCCACAAGGTATTGCGGCTGGACGCCATAACGTTGGCGCACCTCTTCTAATAATGCCCCGTGCTGTCTTAATAATTGCTGACCACGCTCCACCTGCCGATCAGTGACCCTCAGACCTAGATAACGGGTAAATGTCTGCACGAATTCAGGCTGGCTGCTATCTAACTCAAGGACTCGGGGTAGTGGCTCTTCCAGTTCATCTAGCGCCTCGAGAGTTGCCTCGCTAATGCCAAGCGCGGCGGCTTCGCTACGCAAATCTGTCACCCAATCGCTAAACGATTGTTCTTGAGACAAAGCTGAGGGGCTTAGAAGGAGGAACAGGAGGAATGCAGCTGCTGTTTTCATGTTGCTATGATAATAGATATTGCAGCGAATGGAAATCTGCATTAGGCGAAGCGAGCGACTCGCAGACCTAATCTCTAGCGACAGCTAACCCGGCCTCTCCGCTGCGGATCAGGCCGCTACCTGATGACTCAGATAGTCGCTGAGTTGCTTCTCATCCTGAGCCGCCAGTGCTCGAAAATTAAGCCCTAGGTGATAGCTATCCTGACGTTGACGCCTGCAATAAGAAACAGTACAAGTAGATTTGATTTTGCGCGTACAGCTGCCTTGTGCTGGCAGACTAAACTCTAGTTCGAAGTCTGGAAAATGCCCGGCCTCTGACTTGAATTTTCTTAGCTGTTCGACCAACTGGTGGCGACATTCAATTTCGATGCCGGCAGGACATAGGTTCATCAGAGTGCCGTTTCGCACTATGCCTGCAAGACGAATATTCGCCTCACCGCACAGGTCTACACGAGGATAGTTTCATTGTTCATAACATTGGTCTTCGAATGATTTAAACAGGATTACAAC
>CAJXQP010000374.1 GCA_913058275.1 uncultured Gammaproteobacteria bacterium
CGAACAAGTCGATAAAAGAGTTTCGGTTGTCATGGACCTAAAGACACCTGCTTCTAAAGAGGTTGATAAAAACCGCTATGAGAACATCGCATTCCTGAAGCCTAGCGACCAAGTAAAGTTCGTGATCTGCGATGAGAAAGACTATCTGTGGTCTAAAGCTAAGCTTGATCAATACGACCTGAGGGCTAAGGTGAATGAAATACTTTTTTCGCCTTCGTTTGAAGAGATAGAGCCGGCGCAGTTGGCCGAGTGGATATTGCGGGACAAACTAAAAATCCGCATGCAGATGCAATTACATAAACAGATATGGGGTTCGGTCGCAGGCAAGTGAGCCTCGCCGAGTAGGTATGACAGCACAAAAGAAAAACACAGCAGTAGTTTTGGTTTCGGGTGGACTGGATTCGGCAACCTGCCTCGCCATTGCCAATGAGCGTGGTTTCGAATGTTATGCGCTAAGTTTTGACTACGGGCAGAGGGCTAGCAGTGAGCTTGACGCAGCGCGACTTGTAGCCACGAATGGGAATGTGTTGGAGCACAAGGTCATCGAGCTAAATATGGCTGCCATTGGCGGGTCTGCGCTCACAGACACAGACATATCCGTGCCGGAACAGGAGTCCCAGGGGATTCCTGCAACCTATGTGCCAGCTAGAAACACAGTATTCTTATCCTACGCTTTAGCTTGGGCCGAAGTGCTGAATGCGGATGCGATTTTTATCGGCGTAAACGCGTTGGACTATTCGGGGTATCCCGATTGTCGGCCGGAGTACATTGCGGCATTTCAGACACTTATTAATTTGGCGACGAAAGTAGGAGTCGAGGGCGGGGTAATAAGTCTGGAAACGCCACTAATCGATTTGACTAAAGCGGAAATTATCAAGACAGGCGCTGGTCTGTCTGTGGACTATGGCACTACCGTATCTTGCTACCAGGCGGATTCTCAAGGCAGAGCCTGTGGACAGTGTGACAGCTGTCGATTTCGAGCTAATGGCTTCGAAAAAGCAGAAGTAGAGGACCCAACCCGCTATCAAGAGTGAGAATCGTCTGTTTGAGAGCAAAAAGTGCACGTCATGACTTGTCTTTTTTTATTAAGATAGTACTATGACGCCCTCTCATTGGGGCGTTAGCTCAGTTGGTAGAGCAGTTGGCTTTTAACCAATTGGTCGTGCGTTCAAGTCGCACACGCCCCACCAATTTCTTATTCGGTTCTAGTTAGCAGGGCAGCTAAGAAGCAGGCCCCGCCAATCTCCCTTTTATATCATTTGGCGAGCTCACTGAATTGCCGAAATCATCGCCTTCTCCCCTGCATCAAACATAGCTATCAGCACACGAATTGCAGCCTGTGGTAAACTGAACTCTCGTTATTATTCGTAGTTGGCGAAAATGAATCAGATCATTTCAAGTAAAGTCTCAACGGCACTATCTTCGGACACAGCGCTCGTTCGTAAGTATCTAGACCGGGCAGTGCGTCCTGCAGTTCTGGATGAAGAGGCCAAAAAAACCTACAAGACCAATATTAAGCAACTGATGCAGCAAAAGAATGCTCGCCTGGTTGCTCACTATTATACGGATGGTGCGCTGCAAGATCTCGCTGAGGAAAGTGGCGGCTTCGTAGGCGATAGCTTAGAAATGGCGCGATTCGGCCGTGACTGTGATGCCGAGATTCTCATAGTCGCCGGTGTGAAATTTATGGGCGAGTCCGCGAAGATTCTCAGCCCCGAAAAAACCGTCCTGATGCCAACTCTAGAAGCGACTTGTTCTCTGGATATTGGCTGCCCAGTTGATGAGTTCTCCGCCTTCTGCGACCAGCATCCAGACCGCACTGTAGTTGTTTACGCAAATACCTCAGCCGCCGTGAAGGCGCGCGCTGATTGGGTAGTTACCTCTAGCATCGCTTTAGACGTTGTCGAGCACTTGATGGACGAGGGTAAGAAGGTAATCTGGGCTCCCGATAAGCACCTTGGTTCCTATATTCAAAAGACTACCGGTGCAGATATGCTGCTGTGGGATGCCGCCTGTATCGTGCATGAGGAGTTTAAGGCGCGTGGCCTTGCCGATATGCGCAAGCTATATCCCGATGCTGCGATACTCGCGCATCCCGAATCGCCTAGTGCGGTGCTCGAGATAGCGGACCTAGTCGGCTCCACAACTCAGATAATTAATGCAGCGAAGCAATCTGAAAAGTCAGAGATTATTGTGGCGACTGATCAAGGTATTTTTCACAGACTGCAACAGGTAGCGCCCGAGAAGAAATTTATTATCGCGCCCACAGCCGGCAACGATGCGACCTGTCGCAGTTGTGCGCAATGCCCATGGATGGGAATGAATTCCTTGGAGAGTTTGTACGGTTCTCTGCAAACGACTGGCAATGAGATACATGTAGATTCAGCGCTGGCTGCTCAGGCGATGATACCGCTGCAGAGGATGTTAGATTTTGCTGCGAACAATCAGCTGAAGGTGCGTGGAAAAGCCTAGGTGGATGCCTGACTAGCTCGGATATTTTGCTAGCTTAGCCATTTTGCTGCAATCTTTCGATCTCTTGAATTTTCTGTCTTAGGCGCGCCTCTTCAGCAGGTGCGATGCCATTGTCACTCTCTATTTTCAAGGCCGAGCGCAATTGCTGCCGTGCTCTTTGATAGTCCCCTAGAAGGCGAAAATACTCGGCTCTTGCCTGGTGTACCTGGCTGATATTACCAGCCTGACCGTGAGTCTCGGCGAGCTTGAACCAGAGTTGAAAGTCGTTGGGCCGGGAAAGGCTATGCCGCTCCATGACCTGGGAGGCAGTGGTGTATGAGCGTGCTGCTATCAGGGCGTCAACATAGGCT
>CAJXQP010000375.1 GCA_913058275.1 uncultured Gammaproteobacteria bacterium
TGGGCTCGGAGATGTGTATAAGAGACAGCCACAATAGAGACTAGCGATATCGTTATCGCCACGTCTGCCCCTGCAACGAACACCGCGATCCCTATCGAGCTACTCAACTCATTCAATGTTTTCGGCTCGATCGCTATCGAATCAGTAGTAGCCAATGATCTACTATTTACCGGCATCAATGTTTTTACCAATGTCGAAGACGGCGTGCTCGATATCGAGCTACAACCAGTTGCAACTTTTGAAGGAAGCGTCGCAGGCAACATACGAGTTGACGGCCGCAACGAGGAAGCCGTGCTTAGCACGCAGCTAGCCATAAGCCAATTGAACCTAGCAAACCTAGCGCCCAGCGTGTCTCGGCTCAACTCAGTAACCGGCAACCTAGACGTCGAAGCTGACCTTACTGCCACGGGGCAAACCACAAACGAGATGATGGATTCACTGAACGGCTCCGCCGCCTTTGCGGTTACCGAGAATAGTGTCGACATCGGCGTGATAAAGCAGGTATTCACTGCGATTTCTGCCCTCAGTCCTACCGGGGGCACGATAGAGCAGTGGCCGGATGTTATTCGCTTCGCTGAGCTTGGCGGCTTCATTGTTCTCAACAATGGACTCTCTGAAAACCAACAGCTCAATATGCGCATGGATAATTTCGATATCTCCGGGACCGGCGGCATAGATCTGCAGCAGCAAAACTTCGACTACGATCTGAAATTCAGCGTTCTAGGCGAACCCTATCTACAGACAATACAAGTAGATGAGCTCTACCACGACGTATCCTGGCCAGTAAAGTGCGCTGCAGCTTTCGAGGTCGAGGTTAACCAGTATTGCCGCCCTGACTTTACTCAGGTTCGAGAGATATTTACCCAGCTAGGCACGAACGCAGTTATAGACCGACTCGATGAAGTCATAACTGATCAGCTTCCAGAAGAAGTCAGTGATGGTGTACGAGGCCTGCTTCGTAATCTTCTCAATTAGCAGTTCGACAGAATCGGCTTATGCCAAGCACTAACCCCCTCTTCGCAAAACAGCTCCTTCAATGGTTTGATAAACACGGTCGTCACGACCTGTCTTGGCAAACTGATCGCACGCCCTATCGCGTGTGGATCTCAGAAATAATGTTGCAACAAACTCAGGTCACTACCGTTATTCCCTACTTCGAGCGCTTCATGGACCGGTTCGCAACAATCGAGGAGCTGGCCGCAGCGCAGACAGATCAGGTCCTGCATCTTTGGACAGGACTAGGCTACTATGCTCGAGCACGCAATCTACACAAAGCGGCCAAGGTTATAGTAGAGACTAACGGCAGCTCTTTTCCAGATACCGTTGAAGGTTTGATGGAACTAGCTGGGATTGGGCAATCCACTGCAGGGGCCATCGCAGCGATCTCTATGGGCGTACGCGCGCCTATTCTCGACGGCAATGTAAAACGCGTCTTAGCTCGATACCACTGCATTTTCGGCTGGCCCGAACAGTCCACGGTTAAGAAACAGCTTTGGGAAATCGCAGAGTCACTAACACCCTTTGAGCGCGTAGATGACTACACACAGGCGATCATGGACCTTGGCGCAACTGTGTGCACGCGCAGCAAGCCCTCATGCCAAGACTGCCCCTTTCAACTAGACTGTGGTGCGCATCAACAAGACCGCGTCACTGAGTTCCCCGGCAAGAAGGCAAAGCAAACTCTACCGGTTAAGTCGGTAACGATGTTTATTCTGCAAAACGTGCGTGGAGAAGTGCTCTTAGAGAAAAGACCTGCCTCAGGAATCTGGGGATCACTCTACAGCCTACCCGAGTCGGCCAAGCCAAGCTTAATCCCTAAATTAATGGGCGCCTCTATTGATAACGGTGCTGATAACGAGAGTGAAGAACTCGAGAAAATTCGCCATAGCTTTTCACACTACCATTTAGACATTACCCCAGTTCGAATACTAGCCAGTAAACTGGATGAAATAGCGGAAACCGATCGCTGGCTCTGGTACCCTTTAGACCATTCTCTAGAAGTTGGATTGGCAGCTCCAGTAAAGAAACTCCTGAGCAAACTGGCCGAGAATTCATAACACCTTTCAAAGCACACTGAGAACAGCTATGTCACGCATGGTCCACTGTAAGAAATACGACAAGGAGCTACCCGCCCTAATAGCACCTCCCTATCCGGGATCAAAGGGACAAGAAATCTTTGAGACCGTGTCACAACAAGCCTGGGGCGAATGGCAGACCCAGCAAACCATGCTGATCAACGAAAAGCAGCTCAATATGATGAATGCCGACGACCGCAAATATCTGCTTTCGGAGATGGATAAGTTCCTTAATAACGAGGATTTCGACAAAGCCGAGGGCTATGTGCCCGAAAGCGAGTAAATTCGCCCTCTCTCTTGACTAAAAAGCGTAGATTCTATTTAATACGCGGCTTGCGCAAATCGATGGTTTTCCGAATCTGACTTAGATTTTGAGCGTCGGGAGAGAACGAGGCAAAGGCCAAATCGAACGAGGGAACTTACATTAGTAAGTGACCGAGAGAGATCTGGGGCTTTAACGAAGTAATCCCGAGCGCAGCAGATCAAAAAATGCCCAGGTAGCTCAGTCGGTAGAGCAGAGGACTGAAAATCCTCGTGTCGGTGGTTCGATTCCACCCCTGGGCACCAACTTCCAGTAACATCCCACTACCCCTCTATCAAAAACAACCTCTAAATCCCACGGGAAGAGCGCAGCGCTAAGCTAGCAGAGCTTTATGAACTTGAGATGCTTGGACGAGAGCTTGGGATGATTTGCGGGAGTATGGTTGGACGTAAACTTGCTGGCAGTTGAAT
>CAJXQP010000376.1 GCA_913058275.1 uncultured Gammaproteobacteria bacterium
AATATTATCTACAAGAACGGATGAAGCATTGACATTTGAATGAGAATTAGACAATAGGATAATTAACAGGTTCGAATTAGAATTAAATAATAGGATAATGCACTGGATAGGAAGATATAGACAGCTAGAATGGAAAGCGTCTCGAATTCTGTTCGAGTTACGGACAAGGGCTGCGTAGAATAGCGCTAACTATTCTTAGCAAGTCGAATCCAATTCTCAATCAGACAACTCACGAAGCAACTCGCAATGACTGAACCCACCCAGAACAAAGATCGAATATTCGCAGAGACGAAGCTTCCAGGTGACTTCGTTTTCGATGAAAACGTCGCCTCCGTATTTGAAGACATGATCAATCGGTCGGTGCCGGGTTATAGCACCATCATAGCTATGATTGGCGTGTTGGCAGAGGAGTATTATCAAGAACGCAGTCGAATCTACGACTTGGGCTGCAGCCTAGGAGGCGCCACTCTGGCCGCAGTTGATCAAGTAGAGTGCCAAGACTTCTCCGCAATTGCTATCGACAACTCAACTGCCATGATCGATCGTCTGCAAACTAGGCTAAAAAGTTTGCCGCAATTCGCCCGCAAGATTGAGTGTCGCTGTGAAGACCTGTGTGACTCAGAAATAACGGATGCCTCGGTCGTAGTACTGAACTTTACTCTTCAGTTCATCCCGATTGACCAGCGCGTTACTCTACTACGCAAAATCTATGCAGGAATGAAGCCAGGCGGTGTCTTGATCATCTCTGAGAAGATTACCTTTCCCGATGAGAAGCTCAATCAATTGTTTATTAAGATGTACCACAGCTTTAAAGAAAACATGGGCTATAGCAAATTGGAGATAAGCCAGAAGAGAGCGGCGTTAGAGAAGGTCTTACTCCCAGAGACCCTAGGCGTGCACCGAGACCGCCTACAGAAAATTGGCTTTCAATCTGTTGATGTCTGGTTCCAGTGTTTTAACTTCGCCTCCATGGTTGCGTTTAAGTAAATCTTTATGAACCTGAAACCTCTGCAAGAACTGCTTGACGGATCACCGCTGGAAGCATTGCTTCCCTTTACCAAGGATGAGTACCTGCAGCAGATTCGCTACGGTGATTTCCCAAGATGGCGTGAGTTGCTATCCGAATTGCCCCAGATCCAGCCCCTATCAGTTGAGTTTGGCAGCAAAGTTAGAATCGGTAGTGCCAGTGATAGTGACCCGGAGACCCTTACTCAGCTACGAGAGAAACTTCTAAAATTTATACCATGGCGCAAGGGGCCGTTCGAGTTGTTCGGCATAGACATAGAAACGGAGTGGCAATCCAATCTAAAATGGGACCGCCTCGTGAAAGAGATTTCATCGCTAGAGTCGCGTCGCGTGCTCGACGTCGGAAGCGGCAACGGTTACTCCGGGTTCCGTATGTTAGAGGAAGGCGCCGAGATGGTGCTCGGTATCGATCCACACATCGCTTATGTTGCGCAGTTCTGGCTACTAAAACATTTTGCAGCCGAGTCTCCTATCTTTGTGCTGCCCCTCACTTTGGAACAGGTGCCGCCTTCACTGAACTACTTCGACACCGTTTTTTCGATGGGCGTGATCTATCACCGGCGCTCACCGATCGACCATATTTTGGAATTAAAGAGCTGCCTACGTCCCGGCGGCGAGTTGGTGATTGAATCGATCTGTGTCGATGGCGAGGCGGGTTACAGCCTAACGCCCGAGAAGAAATACGCGCGCATGGGCAACGTCTGGTTCGTCCCAAGTATCCCCACCCTAGTTCAATGGCTCTCTCGCTGCGGGATGGAACAAATCTCGGTAATCGATGAATCAACTACTACGGTAGATGAACAGCGTAAAACCGAATGGATGCCCTTTGACTCTCTAGAAGATGCACTAGATGTGAATAATCCACAGCTCACTATAGAAGGCCTTCCTGCTCCGAAGCGCGTAGTAGTAAAAGCAATTCGCCCCTAGCCTCGATCTTCCAACTCAACTAGTCTCCTTCAGCAACTAAGCCGTTTCTAATTCGGACTGAAATAGTCAGCTATTCAAGGGGTCACGAAGCGCTCTTTCTCGTGGAACAATTAGTAAAAAACATTGCCTTTACAGTGACACAATCTCGCCCTGGCAATTCTTTGCCCCTTTTGAGTGAATTTCCATTCCATCAATCGCATCACTGTTGACGCGCTAGAGCAATTGCGTTAACACTACGCCTGCCCCATAGAGGGTCAGCTCTAATTCTATCCCTAATAATAAAGAGATCATCAAGATGGCCAGACCACTGAGAATTGAATATCCAGATGCTGTTTATCACGTATCCAATCGCAGCCTCGGTAAACAACGCGTTTTTCCTTCGGCGAAATACTATGAGGCTTTCCTAGAGGATCTAGGTGAAACCTGTTCTCGACTCAATGTAGAAGTGCATGCCTACTGCCTACTCAAAGACGGTTACCATCTTCTCGTAAAGACTCCAGAGGCGAACCTTAGCCGTTTCATGCGTCAAGTCGATGGCCTATACACTCAGCAGTATCAAAAAATGAAAGGCAGCGAAGGATCGCTTTTCAGAGGCCGTTACAAAGCCGTGCTAGTTCAAGCCGAGAAATATCTGCTACCACTATCGACTTACATACACACGCGAGTGAAGGCCTCTGAGCTGAATAGCTACCCATGGTCCAGCTATACTAACTTCACTCGCAAGGCTAGACCACCGATCTGGTTCAATCGTGACGAAACGCTTAAACCTGTCTCTTATACACATCTCCGAGCCCACGAGACCGAGGCTGATCT
>CAJXQP010000377.1 GCA_913058275.1 uncultured Gammaproteobacteria bacterium
ACGCCATCATCAGCATCAAAAATTTCGACTATCTCTCCCGTGTCAGGATTTAACACAGTAATGCTCGAGCCTAATACCGATGCGACATACAGCAGTCCATCGGGCCCAATACCCAGACCATTGGCTCCAGCCAGGTTAGCGCCACTGGCGATCACCTGCATTGTCGCCTCCGGACTGAAAGGCAATGACTTTGTTGAATCACCTGAACAGGCTGAAAGAATTACCGTGGTGGTGAGGACGTGGAAGAGTTTGACTGTATTCATTATGAGTCCTTCGCTAAATTGACTATTGCACTCATGAAAACACGATTGTGGTGCTTAGGGTGAGGTAAAAAGACCTGAAAAAGATTTTATGCCTAGATGGGGTGGAATAATTGATCTTTTACTTTGATACAGCCCCCTACAGAAAATCTGTAGGGGGCTGAAGAAAGATCTCCCCAGTTAGAGGGTTTCTCCTACTAGTTGAGGAATAAGGCTAAGCAAAATTATAAATCGAAGGAGTGAGTTTGGCGCATGCCAAAGGGCAAGGGAGTAATCTCAGATTAATCCTGAGGCAATCTCTCGTGATGGATCAACATAAAGAAAAAAGGAGGCAGATTTAGTTTCACGCAAGAAATAAACCTAGCCATTTTTTGCTTAAGGTAGCGCGAGGGTAATCACTGTATTGGTTGCGACAACGCTAACGTATTGCTTTCCATTTACTTCATAAGTCAGTGGGCTTGCACGAATAGTGCGTGGTGCTTCAAATTGATACAAGGTCTCGCCGGTTTGTGCATGCAGCGCGTAAAAACTCCCATCTTCAATGCCTTGAAATACCAGATCACCCGCAGTCACCATATTACCGCTGGCGCCGATTGAGGAGACCGCCGGTAATTCACGCTGCCAAGTTTGCTCGCCGGTAACTGGGCTGTAAGCTGAGACTGTTAACAAGGGGGTGTAATTTTCTGAAATTCGATCCAAGTCGGAAAAATTTTCTGTATGACCGCGGCTGTCCGGGCCTGGGATTAAACTATTACCTACAGGTTCAACCAAGAGAGTAATCGCGCCGTTCTTCCCTGTAACGTAGATCAGTTCGGTGCGGGGGCTAAACGATGCTGAACCAAAACTGGAGCCGCCGTGCGGAAGAATAAAAGGTTCGGTGGTTGAGTAGGGCGTATACAATTGTTTGCTGCGTGCGGCCAATTCCGGATCATCGAATTCAATGTACGTTGCACACAGAGGATCCATTGGAACACCTCTGGCCGTGTAGGGAATTGGCTGAGTGGGATATACCACTTCGCCAGGAACATCTGTTTGTGTAGGCACTATCGTTTCTACCATGGCGTGAACAGGTTTTCCCGTAGCACGGTCCCACATGTAGAACAGACAATTTTTGCCAGCTGCAGCGACACCTTTTATAAGCTCGCCATGATCTGTGGTGACATCAAATAGTAGTGGCCCGGTAACATGGTCCCAGTCCCACAGGTCATGATGCACAGCCTGATAGTGCCAACGCAATTTCCCAGTGTCCATGTCGATGGCAATAGTGCTATTTGAAAACAGATTCGCTCCCACTCGAGCAGAGCCATCATAGTCCGGCGAAGGATTGCCGGCGTTGACATAAACCATGCGCAGCTGCGCATCTATTGCCGGTGGAGTCCACACACCACCACCAGCACGGGCGCCAGTTCCCCAGCTTTCTTGCGCTAATTCCCAGCCGGAGTCTCTGGGGGTTTGAGGAATGGTATTGAATACCCACTGAATAGCTCCAGTAGTGGCATCAATGGCAATCACCAGACCGCCAGGAATATGTCCCTCAGAAAGAGCTGCTGCGACATAAATGATGCCATCATGGAAAGTAGGTGGAGTAGTTAAGCGATAGCCAATTGTAATCGGATCGATATCCGTCGGATACGTATCTGGATACTGATGATGCAGGCCCTGCGCCACTACTTTGAGAAATCCTGAGTCACCAAAACTTGCTAGTGCCGCTCCGGTAGCTGCATCGAAGGCATACAGATCCGCACCTCTATAAGCGTAAACTCGGCCTTCGGCATAGGTTGATCCTCGCACTGGACCATTGGCAGGGCCTGAATCGAGACTGCGCCGCCACAACTCCTCACCGGTCGTAGCATCTAGGGCATACATCGTTGCTCGAGAGTGAAGATACATCACTCCATCCACAACCAAAGGAGTGACTTGGGCAATGTCATCTCTAAGGCCTGGTTCAAAAGACCAGAGCATAGTCAGCTGATCAACATTGCTGGTGTCGATTTGATCGAGTGTGGAATAACGGCTGTTTTCGATATTCAGATTTTGACTGGGCCAATTGGCTGTATCGGACTGTGCGGACACCGAACCAAACATCAGCATCGATAGTAGGCCAAGCGTGCTATTTAGTCTTATTGAAACTTGATTTTTCATAGAGGCGCCATTTGAATGTTATTGTTTTTCTAGATGTCGGGCTGCTCGCAAAATATTTTTCAATCCGTAATTTCCTTCGTGGCAGGCAAATTCATAGAGCGGTCCGTCGCCTTTAACCATTGGGAATGACACGGACCAGGGTCGCTCCCAAGTCGTGTCATCCGTGACAGTAAATTCGTATTGCAACAACCCGTCGTCGATTCTTGTATAACGCTCTTCCAATTGCAGGTTTGAACTTGAGCGGTGAAAGCTAGATTTTGCGGAGAAATTAGTCGTCTCAATTACTAATGTTTCCCCTTCCCAGTGACCCCGAGCATCGCCATGCCATTGAGTAATATTCTCT
>CAJXQP010000378.1 GCA_913058275.1 uncultured Gammaproteobacteria bacterium
GCATTGAATCAGGTCGTCTAAACCAATCGCATGTTTTCCGACAACCCTACGTTGATTCAATAGAAACTCTTGCTTACCGCTATCTAAGTAGAACGCTTCATTCTGCTTTTTTATTCGCCCAAGCTGCTCTGGGAGATCTGCCTTTGCTAGGGGAACCGCCGTACTTCCAATAAGTACGTGTGTAGCTGTTTCTCGCGCCTTGGCCGTGGCTTTCGAAGCGTGCTTACCATTCGCCTTTGCCGTATTCGATGTCTTAGTTAGTGTTGTAACTAATCCCAGCTGTTCATCACTACGGATAATGCTTGCGCGATTTTGGAATACAGACTTACTAATCGCATCAACTGGGAGCAGCTTTATTTCGATGTTCTGGGAAAGATATGAATGGAAACCAGGAAGCTCTGCGAACTCGGCGCTCAATAGTAGTTTGCTATTGCCAGCTGCCGCAAGCTCAGCAACTTGTTGCCCGATACTTTTATAGTGTCTGGATAAATTACTGATCAGGCTCTCGCGCGGCATCTTCGCTGTGTGAACCGCTGTATTAGCCGTTAATTCAAGAAGAAGGCTATTCTGATCACCATCATCCTGCTGCAGCCACGTGGGTAGTACGTTATACAGCTGCTGCTCCGATTCTGCGTCGTGTTGAGGGTTGAAACGACACTGCTGGATGAACAAATCCGTAGCCAACTGCATCATAAGGTCCATGAAATTTTTACTACCTACTCCGGGGACTTGAATTACTGATTCCCGTTTGAGGATGTCGTTATCTACAGTAATTTTAGTTAGCACGACTTGGTGCAATTGCATCTCGGCATAGACGTAGGAGTCGAATTCCAGCTCCATGGAAGACACTGCCGCCAACGCAGAATCCACAATGCCTGCTGTTCGAAAAGGGCACTGGTTGACCAGGCCCAACAAAATGGCCAGATGCGCTCGAGTAAAATTTCCTGGCACTGCGAATATCACATCCCCATCGATCTCGCCTGCTTCTGCTAAATGTAAAAGGTGTGCGTACGCAATATCGGCAAAGTGACGAATGCCAGGCGCATTATTGATGGGTTCTATACTGAGTTCGTGCCAGTAGCGATTGTAGCTGTGAGTAGGATGTATCCGTGCCTGTTGTTTGGCGGCCTCGCCCAGTATCAGCTTCTTGTTTTCTGAGACCAAAGCAAAGCCCGGACTCTCAACAAGGATTCCCGACTCATCGCCAACACGTAAGGCGTTATCGTTTAGCTCGATAACTTTCAAACTCATTATTTAGCATCTCTGTCTGGCGCTTGCAGATGTCTCAGCATTTTCTCGTCTCTGTCTGGTACTTGCAGATGTCTCAGCATTTTCTCGTCACAGTAGTTCTGACAATCCAATACCAGCCTGTCTTGAATCAGTTGTAACTGGTGAAGCACAAACATCAGCAAGATACTTACCACAAGTGCAACGAAGGTTGAGTTAAAGGCCACACCCAGGCTGGTAGTAACACCCACGATGTCCCCGCTCACAGCTTGATACGCCTGGCCCAGTGCGGTTCCAATGCCGCGAACGGTGCCAAGGAATCCAATCGAAGGAATCGCCCAAGCAATATAGCGGACAATCGTCAGTTCCGTTTCCATTCTATCTGCTTCGGTTTCGCAAGCGACCTTGATGGTAGTCGCAACGTCTTGAATGTTCTTAGTAGATTGAAATCTATGCAGACCGGCAAGTAATGCTCTCGGCAAGAGGAATTGACGTTCTCCTTCCGGCAACGCCTGAATCGTACGCGCATAATTGCGAGCATCCTCGGGCAATATACTCATGCCATCGGATATGTTGATCAGGGTTCGCTCCAGTAGCGCCCTCTCTCGCAGTGTCTGCTGTACCTTCATGCCGAGCATCGAGAGCGCCCAGAGCAATAAGATTATGCATGTCTCTTGTTCGAAGTCGCGCAAGATAATATAGATCGAGCGTTCCGGCTCAAAGTTAGGGTCTGTCTCCTGTAGAACAGTTTGCTGTTGCTGGATCAAATCGGCGTTAGGCCTTATCACCGCTACATAGGCTGCGTGAACAACGATCACCGCAATAATTAGTGCCGCGACTTGATAGAGTGCTTCCGATAACAACCTTTGCTTCATACTGATTCCTTAGCTTTCCTGCTTTGCTAATCTAAATATCGACGGGAAACGAAACGCCGAAGTCCTGTGAAATTTGCTCGGTTGGGATAAAGCGTACCGAAGCTTCTTCTTCATCTACGTTTGTGTCCGAAATTTCGGCGGCAATTAAATCGCTACCCTCTTCTTGAGGCTCAATGCTTAATTCCGACTCAGCCTCTACAGCTTCTTGCAGATCATTATTTTGAGCAGGCGGATCATTCTCAGCCGCGTTTATGAGCTGGCAGAAACTTAACAGGGCAAACAAAAAGAGTTTACGCATAATCCTATTCCTCCAAATAACGCGCTACGCGAAAACCAACATCGTCGCGGACTTCTTCGCCAAAATCGCGAAATGACAGACGCAGCTCTGTTACTGAACCATGCGCCCAACTAGACCCTCTAATCGTATGAAATTGGCCTTCGGCAGGCCCGAGTGGATCGACCTCGACTCCACCGATAGCGCCTACGGCGCCGTAAAAATCATGCACCCACTCTGCGACGTTGCCCGACATATCATGAAGCTCGTATTGATTAGCATTGAACGACGCAACCGGAGCGGTTGCAAGATAGCCATCGTCGTAGTCGAACATTATTTGCCCGAGATAGGACTGGGCAGTAAT
>CAJXQP010000379.1 GCA_913058275.1 uncultured Gammaproteobacteria bacterium
ATATCCAACCGCCCGCATGCTCACTGTATAACTGCCGGGTTCCAATCTGTCCTTGGGGAAACTGTACTGCCCCTGGGCATCGCTGACTACCGAGACCGTCATCATTGATCCCTTTCGCTTCGCGCTGACAATCACCCCTTCCATTGCGCCTTCCGCTTGCGAGGTAACCTTGCCCGTCAGTGCAGAGGTGTCGACTGTAGAAGACTCTACAGGTACATCTGGGCTGCAAGCCGTCAGGCCAAAGAGAGACGTTCCTATAAAACCCACCAAAACTAGCTCTCTAATCTTTCTCGTGCTCATCATTCCTCTCCTGGCCACAACGGCCGAAATTGTCGCGCCCATGTCTCACTAACTTCGCCGTCTCTAGGGCTTAAGTCTGCCGATGGGAACTTTAATAGGTACTGCCTGCAAGCTTACAAGAAGCAGGAGCTTTCGATTTTTTAATGTAAGCCTAATCTAGTTGACGGGCGCAGCACCGTCTGCATCATCACGGGGTGCACCAGTACCGGATGAGCCCATAAACAGTTTTCGGCCGTCAGGGAATGTAATGTCACGACCATTAGCACGACACGTTGGCTCACAAAGCCGATCTTTGGACTGATAACCTGTTACGACGATATTTTCACCTAAAGACAGAGAGTTACGGTTAATCCCGCGACGCAGAAGCGTATTCGGCGTTCCGCCCTCCACCATCCAAGGGCCTGAGTCGCGAGTAGCCTCCTGGTCGTTATTATCCAAATGAATCCAGGTGTGAGGATTTATCCACTCTACGCGAGTAATTGGACCACCTAATCGCACTGGTAGATTTGCATCAAATTCAGCGGAGAACGCGTGATGCGCGAATGCGTCCAGCTTGATTGCGACAGCACCGATAGTAGTTACAGCTGCCAATACCAATAATTTAGTTTTCATCTAGAATCCCTCAAGCTCACAGTCGGGCCCTGCGTTCACCTTGTTTCAATTAGTAGGCTATGCTCGGAAACAGCATAAATCCTTGCTCCTGTCGCTCCTCGACGTCCGAGCGCATGTAGATGCCGCACAGTGCGTTGTGCCGTTTACACGCGGCCCCGACCTTCGCGATCGCCGCTAGCACCTCGGGCGCGTTAGAGTTCGGCCCCGGATTCCCGACACCTAGCGCCATACTTAGATCAGCAGGGCCGATCAACAAACCGCCCAGACCAGGCACTTGGAGGATCGCGTCGATGTTGTCGATTATTTCTCGGGTTTCGACCATGGCTATTGCCAGAAGTTCACCATTCGGGTTGAGCGGCCACAGGTCGGCCTTGCTTGCGTATTCCTGCCCGTCCACGTTCCAGACCCGGATAGCGGCACTCGGTCCCCAGCCTCGCTGGCCCGCCGGTTCAGGATACTCGGCACCACGCTGCGGCGGATATCTCATCGCTTGGACGAGCTTGGTGACGTCGGCCGGAGTCTTCACCTGCGGCAAGACGATTCCCATCGCCCCAGCGTCGAGCATCTGCTTGACGTAATGACGATAGTCCTGGTTCGCTTCGTAAGGGATACGCACGATCGGGGTCAATCGCGGTCTCGACGCACCTTCGTCCTCAAGTTCGCTGAGGAATGACTCGAATTCGTCGAGCTGAAAGGGGTTGTGTTCGAGGTCATTGAGCTGCCAATGATCACCTACCAGAGACGGCTCACCGTTCTCGAACTGCTGGATGACTTTGTTCAAGCGGCCCTGCTGCGCCCAGGACAGCGGCGCGAACACCGCGCCTACGGCAACTGCGATACCGATCGCCCAGATGGTGTTGCGTTTTGAGGTCTTCCTGTGTGTTCCATCTCTCATGATTGTTCTCCAGTCAAATTCTGCAAATAGTATTGAGTAGCACCGCGGACTAGAGTTGGCTTTACAAAGTTGCTCTTCTTAGGTTGCATGGTATGACCTTTGTTAGTGTGGGATTAACTTGCTTTATGCCGCTATAGGGAATCTCAGGCGATAAATCCAGCCTTTTTATCTGGACATCTGCTTCCATTGAAAATGGATCCAATTCGACCATTTCGGTAGCTTGCGATGATCACTAAATTTATACAATTGAATAATATTTATCAAGACGAATGCTGGTTGATTTTCAAATATTATCCATTGAGAAGCTATGAGCCTGGTTCAAATTAAACTTCCGTTAACCAGCCACGTGTATCTTCGGTAACACCTAGGACCAAATCAAAATATGCATTCTGCAGTTTCCTGGTTAATTCACCTGGCTTACCTTCTCCAATGGGCGAACCATCAATGTCATTAATTGGCGTAACTTCCCAACCCGTCCCACAGAAAAACGCTTCGGAAGCATCATAGAATTCGCTTCGATCCATATCTCGCTCTTGCACGTCGATACCCATTTCCTTGAGCAGAATGATTACCGTATCGCGCGTAATACTCTCGAGAATATCACTGGTAACTGATGGGGTAATTGCAACGCCGTTGCGAATTATGAAGACGCACATGCCTTGGCCTTCAGATATCTTGCCTCTACTGTTCAACATGATGGCAGCATCGTAACCATCGATCTTGGCCTGTATGCCAGCATAGCGAGAATTATTGTAATTGGCGTTTGATTTTGCACGTGCGGGCATAGAACGATCTGAAATTCGCTCCCAAGATGAAACTTGTGCGCGCACACCATCCTCTACTTTCTGCGGTGTACCGCGTTCAATTGCGGTAATAAATTGACCCTGTCTCTTATACACATCTCCGAGCCCACGAGACCGAGGCTGATCT
>CAJXQP010000380.1 GCA_913058275.1 uncultured Gammaproteobacteria bacterium
CGGTTAGCGGGTCGTCTGAGTTCTTCAGTAGATTGGAGGTAGCCGCAACGCTAAGCCCTGCCGCCTCGGCCAGCTCTGTAACCCAGCTCTCTTCTATACGGTGCAGCGTACCACCGGCTTCGAGTCCTGCGCCATCAGGGGCCTGATGATCGGAGGCAACGAGCACGCCACCTGGCTTCAATACTCTAGCGATTTCACGGAAGGCGCCGGCTGCATCGCCGAGACTATTTCCGTCCGGTGCGAAGCCAAGTTCGTGCGGGCCTTGTATCCAAGTAACCATGTCGATTGAGTTGTTGGCCGCATCCAAGTCATCGAACTGAGTGATGGTAATCGTGACATTCGACAGGCGATTGTTAGCCGTGCGTAGATCGATGCCATCGCCGACGAAGCCCATTAGGCCCTGTGGATGTTGCAGGATGACACTACCATTCGAGCCTACGGAGCGGCTTAAGATCTCTGTGTAATAACCACCACCCGCCTCAAGCTCGAGAACATCCATCCCAGTCTCAAGTCCCGCGAAAGCCAGCACCTGATCCGGCATGCGCCTCTCGTCTGCGTCTGCGTCGCCACTGGGGCGATCGGAATGAGATAGTGCGGCAGCAACATTGGCATCGGCAGCATTGGCGATGCCTCCCGCTAGTGCGAGCGTGCAGCCAGCCAGCATATTTATAACTAGTTTTTTAGAAAGGTACATGAATTGCTCCTGCCGCGTGACGGCGTCTATTGTGTTATTTTTTTTCGAGTTTGCCATGTCTGGCGCGAATATACACTCAAATTGAGTAGTAACAGAATGCTCGCTAGTTTTGGAATGATCTATTTAACGCTGATTTTTTAGTCTTAATTCGTAGCTAGATTTCGTAATTAGATATGCTCGGCCAGACAATAAAAAAATCTGGAGGGATTCACTATTCCCCACGGACTTTTGCGTATCTAGCACGCTGAATATTGCACTGTTACTGACTTAAGACTACCCTGGCATCTGCAATGCCACCGACATTCTCTACGTTGGTGTAGCCTAGGTCTTGCAATACTGTTTGCGCAAGGCCTGCTCTAACGCCGCTGCGGCAGAACAACTTGATAGACGTATCTTTATCCAAATCAAGGTCGCTTATCTGCGCGGCGATCTCAAGGTGGGGGATGTGTTCTGTATTCGAGATATGGTCTTCGTTGTATTCATCGAGCGAGCGCACGTCGATCCATACAGTCTTGGGGGCGAACAAGCTGCACGCTGAAAGTAAAATTGCCAGCAAGGCGATTGTTGTAATTCTGCTAGTGTTTCTCATTGTTGTAATTCCTTATAGAGAATATTTTGGGCTATTTTGTATCGAGCATGGTGACGATTTCAGACAATGTGTCTACTACAACAGGATCATAACCCTGCCGGAATCTATTGCTATTGGTTTTACAGGACAATTGAGCTGCCTTGCGTTAAAGGCGATAGGGCTCAGGCGAATTTTCTACAGGATACAAGTAAATAATCACTTCGGCCACAAGCGGCGCGCTTTTCTGCCTCTTTTTTGTGAGCGAGAAAGTGAGGGTGTCGACCACTATCTGTAGGATGTCGATGCCGGAATCTTCGTGAGATACCCCTTAGTAACTTTAACCATGAACTCGATTTGGAAGAACCGGTTAAAAATCATCTCCTTCAGCGCATCGACTGGGTCGGAAATCTCATCGCCTAGTTCATTTGACTACGTGGTTTTATGTGCCGCCCTACTTGTAGCCTACGATTCTTCTGGTCAGCAAAAATATCACTCGGTTCGTCTCCAGCAGCTTGTACTATAGGATTTTGGCCCTATATTTGGTCTGACCAATTTGGTCCGACCAAAAAATGTACACCTGCTGACGCCAAGCGCTCGAAATGATAGGCGATCGATGTCCTCAAATAACACAATTAGTCATGAAATCGCCGATATTCTGCGTGACGAAATCCTTCGGCAACGCTATAGAAGTGGCGATCGCTTACCCTCAGAGCGTGATCTCGCTGCACGATTTGATGCCAGCCGCGGCGCTGTGCGCGAGGCACTGTCGCAACTGGAGCAGCTAGGGCTAATTCACACGCAACCAGCCGGTGCGCGCGTGCAGGGCGTGAATTCCGCCAGTTTGGCGGTTCTTGTGGTCCCCTCTTGGCACTTGATGATCATCCAGACCCGCTTCTTGTCGATCAATTCTTGCAGACGTTTAGTGTATTGACCTCCATGACAGTAAAGAATGCCGTCAACGCGGCGTCACCAGAGCAACTTACACAGCTAAAGCAATTGCTCGTAGAATTAGTAAACCATTCTGATGATATTGAAGCTATGCAGCCCCGTTGGCGGGAATTCTTGGAGGCCATGTCGACTATTGCGGACAACTTAGTGGTTAGGCTTATAAGCAATGACCTGAAGGCACAGTTCGTGGATCAGATGATGAAACGCGGATTTCAGCCTGATTTGAAGAAGGGCTCTATAGATAGGCTGCTGACTACCCTTGGGGTGAGTTTAAGCAAACGAGATGGTGAGCTAGCAAGCAAAGCCATGCAGAATCATTTTGAGGAGCTACGCGTGGCAGTTGGCAAAGCGATCAGGTTTACGGCTGATCGCCATCGATCCGAGCAGTTTAGTGTGGCTTGAACAGGTATAATGCGCCGAGTCGAGCTAGATTGGAGATAAATAGAGTGGGGGTGCTAATCGGTTCTCTCGTATTTATAGTAGTTGTATCTGTCTCTTATACACA
>CAJXQP010000381.1 GCA_913058275.1 uncultured Gammaproteobacteria bacterium
TACGAGATCAGCCTCGGTCTCGTGGGCTCGGAGATGTGTATAAGAGACAGGCGCCCACTCTGCTCGAGACGGATCGCCTGCACGACGCCAGCGATTGCAGAACTCTCTTTATAGCGGGTTCCATTTACCTAGCAGACCGCAATCCCACAACTAGCAATGCTGGCATCGACTTCGAAGATAACAGCACCTGGGCAAATGATGATCAGTGCGATAATCCACGTTTCGCCGGGCGTAACATGGCGACAATGCTAGTAGACACAGACATGTTTCATGATGCCGATGACTGTCGCGATCTATTCGAGCAGGACTCAATCCGCCTACTATCTGGGTCTAACGTTGTGCTTGGTGGACGCTTCGAACGCGTCAGCCTCCGCGCGGGCGACGACACCAAAGTTAATGGCAGTTATAGCGACAGCTACACCTTCATAGCCGACCGCGGCGACTCCACGATTATCGATCTGCGCTCGGGCGAGTTCGATACTTTCCTCACAATTCTCGGACCTAACGGCGAAGAATTCAGCAATGACGATGATGAAGAAAGCTTCGATCGCTCATTAGTTTCTATTCCTAGAACCGAGACAGGGGTCTACGAAGTGATCGTGTCGAGTTATGCCGAGGCTGAGAGTGGCGGCTACACACTAGAAATCACCACCGACGGAAGCCCGCTGGAATCTCTTAACCAACAGATTAGTGGCGTACTAATCTTTGAGGACGAAACATTCACCGATGGCGAGTACTTTGACAGCTATGATTTCGAAGGTCGACCTGGCCAATGATGATACTGATGGCTCGAATAGTCGAATCGAAGTTATCCTACCGGAAGCGGGCAACTATGGAGTAGTCGTTAGCTCCTTCGCAGGCGGAGAAACCGGCGAATACCGACTTAACATCGCGGAAACAACTGATCCCTCTGGAGGTGCCAGCTCGGAAGTAGCTACTGGTAGCCTCCGCCTTGGCGATTTAGTTGATGGCGATCAAGTCGCTGAGAACCATGGATTTCAAGACAGCTTTTTCTTTACCGGCAATAACGGCGAGACGATAGTAATCGACCTTACGGCCAATGGTTTCGATACCGTACTCGCTCTGCAGACACCTTCCGGCGAAATATTCGAGAACGATGACTATCAAGGCAGTACGGATCAATCACAACTGCAGCTGACCCTACAAGAATCAGGTCGCTATGGCATTCTCGTATCATCTTATAGTAGCGGCGAGACTGGCGACTATCAGCTCGCTGTTCACCCCGCCGACGCAGTCAGTTCAGCGCCCGCCACCTTCGCATTCGGATCGCAAGTCTATGGCATCTTCGCCGGCATAGCCGACTATCCCGGCACAGCTAACGATCTGGATTTAACTGAACAGGACGCGATCCGAGCTCGAGATGCACTGATAGCTGACGCCGGAATGAATGCAGACAATGCCTATACGCTGCTTAACAACGATGCCACCGGTGACAATTTTTGCGCTGCCTTGACTAGTATCAATGCAGACATAGGCGCCGACGATACCTTAGTGATTTTCTATTCGGGGCACGGCGACAGAGTGCCGCGAGCAGCCGGCCCAGATAGCTCCGATCCTGATGGGCTGGATGAAACAATCGAGCTCTACGATGGCCCTATGTTAGATGATGAGTTAGCCGCCCTGCTGGGCAATAGCAATGCCGGCACAATTTTATTGGTGATGGATTCCTGTTTTAGCGGTGGCTTCTCCAAAGATATTATTTCCCAGCCCGGTCGCATGGGTCTGTTCTCCTCCGAAGAAGACGTTACTTCGCAGGTCGCGTTTAAGTTCCAAGCTGGTGGATATCTCTCCGTCTTCTTCGACGAGGCAATTCGGGAAGGTTATGCAGATAGGGATGAGAATGGCGAAGTGACAGCTATCGAACTAAGCCAATACCTACATGGACGCTATCGTGCCGATGTAAAGTCCCTAGGCACAACCAGCTATGTGCGAACCTCAGGCCCGCAGTCCGCTTACCAGCACCTCGTTGTAGATCGCGGTGGCGTCGGGCCCTATAGCGTATTATTTGATAGAAACTGAAACGCAAGCTTACCTAACTAAGATTTTGAACACTGGATAGTCTGCCATACTCGCGCTTTCTAACTTTCGTTCCAGATAGTCATCAAACATATTCCAGTAAGCTAGTCCGTCGTCAGCCTCGGGCTCTAATAGATAGAAAATTAAGTTCGCCAGTCGGTTATTCATGGCTACATAGAAGTCCCCTGCAGAGAACCTCTTGCTCTCAGGCTCGAACGCTCCGAGCAAACGCGAATTTCTGTGATTATTCTGCACGAAATTTTGCTTTTCTATTTCTGCAACCCTAAAACTCTCACCACTGAATTGCTGATCTTGCTCCAGAGTGCTCACCTGGATCCCGTGCTGGCCTAACTTAGTAGCAAGAACTTCGAGCTCCGCCGGAAACACATAGGCTACAGGCACTGTAGCCAGTTTTATTGCCTCGAATGCATTGAAATTCCGCACCCCTTTTATCTCGACAATCTCCGAGCTACGAACGAATTTCTGACTGCCATCGTCGGCGGTATAAGGAATATATTTGTAACTCAGCAAGTCCAGCGGCTCTTCTAGGGCCACCATTTCGAATTGAACACCATTCTGATAGCTGCCAGCATTTTCTTCTATTTGCTCCACCACTCGCGCATCAGCCTGACGGTTGATTTCTCGAATCTCGCCAGCATGCGTGTTCGAATAT
>CAJXQP010000382.1 GCA_913058275.1 uncultured Gammaproteobacteria bacterium
TGTATAAGAGACAGCTTTAGTTGCTTCAGAGTTATTTTCGATTTCTTCGCTCATTTGTTTTTCTTATGCTCCAAGATTTTTTCCAGAGTATTCTGTAAAGACGTGAGAGTGATGTTCAGCTCGCCATCTGCATTCTTCTCTACTACTTCGTCCATCGTAATCACATCGATCACTGTTGGTGTGATGCCTCCGCCCTTTATGCGAGAGCTTATTGCGGCAACTAATTTGGCGATGGCGACTGGGACGGAGCCGATCTTAACATTGTTATTCATCATCGCCGCGGTCTTCTGAATGAGGTCGTGATAGCTGATGGGTTCTGGTCCCACCAATTCGTATAATTTCGCTTCTGTGGAGTCGCCATTGCAACAATTTAAGATGGCCTGATTCAGGTCATCGATGTCCAGTGGGCGCATAGAGTATTTTCCACCACCTAGAATTTTTGTCTTAGCCTGTGTGGCTGCGCCAATCATAGAGCTGGCACCTGCAGTATTGGGTCCAAGCAAGATGGGTGTTCGAATGACGCTCGCAGCAAGGCCTGAATTCTTAACGAATTCCTCAGCCAATCCCTTCGAGCGGAAGTAGGCATTGCTAGAATCTTTGCTGGCGCCAACTACGCTGATAAAGACCATGTGCTTGGCGCCCAGTGTTTGAGCTGCTTTTACCACCGCTTCAGTAGCGTCGACATTCGCGCTGGCATAGTTGGTATTTTTATCCTCTATGAGAATTCCGGCGAGGTGGACTATGCAGTCGGCTCCCTCTAAGGCTTCTGCCAATTGTGTAGGATCCTGATAAGAGATGATGCGTGGATCTATTTGCGGAGAGCTCGGCAACGATTTCATTGCGCGGTCAGAACGAACTCCGGCGATAACATCAATATCTGTAGCGGAGACAATATGGTTCAATAGGTTCAGGCCAACACTGCTGTTGGCTCCAGTAATTGCAATTTTCATTCAGAGTTTACGTTTTCCTGATTAGCGTGTGGTCCAGCAGATACGATCCACTGACGGATTTGGATTGATGTTAATGATTTTTTTGCGCTGAATTAATAATCGATAACTCGCTAGATAGCCTGTGCCAGATTTTCTAGCTTTTTGGTTCGCTGCTTTTTGGCAGCGGAATTAAGCTCTATTTCGTGTAACTCTTGCGCGCTACTGGCGCTGAGGTAGCGCTCTTTCGGGGCGCTAGCATACAGTGTATTTCGCATGCGAGGCAGCCGCTCCATGTTACGAATTGTGTCTTCGATTGCCTGCGGAGTCCACTCTTGACCGTAGCTGGCGCCGGCCGCCCTGGTGATACTTTCATTCATCAGTGTGCCACCCAAATCGTTGACTCCCGCGTTCAGGCAGGCAGCCACGCCGTCCAAGCCCATCTTGACCCAAGAAGCCTGAATGTTCTCGATCTGCCCGTGGAAAACCAACCTAGCTACAGAATGCATTAACACTGCCTCGCGGAAGCTGGGGCCGCGACGGGAAAGGCCTTTAAGATACATGGGTGCTTCCATATGAACATAGGGCAGGGGGACGAATTCGGTAAACCCTCCGGTTCGTTCCTGTAGTGCGCGAATTCGAAGTAAATGATTAGCCCAGTGCTTGGGTCGATCAATGTGACCATACATGATGGTTGCGGTTGTTCTGAATCCGACCTTGTGGGCGGTCTCCATTACTTCTAGCCATTCCTCGGAATTCAGTTTGTCTGCACATAGAACTTGCCGGACTTCGTCGTCCAGAACCTCTGCAGCAGTGCCGGGAAGGGTGTTCAGACCTGCTGCCATAAGTTTCTTGAGAAAATCTTCGAGCGAAATGCCAAGAGTACTTGCTCCTTGCCAAACTTCGAGTGGAGAGAAGGCATGGATGTGCATATCTTTTGCGGCATGCCTGACAGTTTCAACGATATCGAGATAGGTCTGACCAGTGTAGTCGGGATGAATGCCTCCCTGCATGCAGACTTCGGTGGCGCCTCTATCCCAGGCTTCGCGAACGCGCCTCGAGATTTCCTCTGCGCTGATGTCGTAAGGGCGGCCGCGCAGGTCCTCGCTCATCTTGCCTTTCGAGAAGGCGCAGAACTGACACTTGAAGTAGCAGACATTGGTGTAGTTAATGTTTCGATTCACAACGAAGCTTACTGTGTCACCATTACACTCATGTCTTAGTCGATTAGCTTGTTGTGTTATATAGCTGAAGTCTGCACCACGGCTCCCGAACAGGCGGCTCACGTCTTCAATTGAAAGTTCCTGCTGTGCTTCGCAGGCAGCGACGATTCTTTGAACATCACTCGATACTTGCTCAGGGGTAACGGTGCGTTCCAGTAACTGCTTATCAAGAGCCGGGATAGGCTCGGTGGCCCCAGGTGTCCAGTTATCTCTCTTAGCAAATCCGCCGCTGTCACTTTGCTTGAGTACTGGGAATTTTAGCTGATCATCCAGCCACTTGTCTGGGTTGCTCGCAAACTCGGGGTAGATCGTTAATCGTTGATCTAGGAACTTGCCGGCGGCTGCAGTCTCTCTTGCTAGGTTATCGAGATGAGGCCATGGTGCCTCTGGATTCACATGATCGGGTGTAAGAGGAGAGACGCCGCCCCAATCGTTGATGCCGGCGTCAACTAGTTGTGGAAGCACGCCCGGACTAAGATTCGGAGGCGCCTGAATATTCATCTGCGCACCGAAGATACTGTCTCTTA
>CAJXQP010000383.1 GCA_913058275.1 uncultured Gammaproteobacteria bacterium
TCTCTATTCGTCGGCAGCGTCAGATGTGTATAAGAGACAGCGAGTACACAGTCTTCTACAGATTTATTGAGCCCGCGGATAGATTGGGATAGGTTTTCATCGTAGATCATTGAATCCGCCTCTCGAATAGTTAACTTAAAACCTCTCCCTTTCGGTAGACGTACCACATAGCCACAGAAAACTTTGGCCTGCGACCGTGCCACAAGCTTGCTTACCAGTGTCATTGTTAACGCCTGTTCACCAAAAAATTCGCCGAACTCTCCTCCTTCTTCATTCGGCACTTGATCAGGCAAAACACCAACCAACTCCCCTCTCTTTAACGCCTTGAGTAGCATTGAGACTCCCTTTATGTCGGTCGGTGCAAGCTTCAATCCGCCGCGAGACCGAACTCGTTGCAGCAAGCGATCAAGCGCAAGTAGTTTAGGTGGCTGATACATGAAAGTCGATTCAATATTCCAACTGACATACATAGCGAATATCTCCCAATTGCTCAAGTGGGGTGTCAACAAGACGATGCCCTGATTGTTGTTTGCAGCTTCTTGGAAGCTCTCAAACCCTTCGGTCTCAGTAACGAGCGAACAAGTCTTTTCTATCGGTAACATCCACGATTTGCCCATCTCCATTGCCGTACTCGCCGTGCTGGTCAGGCTCTCTTTCGCAAGACGTGAGATTTCTTTGGCCGGCAAATCAGGAAAACAGACTTTTAGATTCTTTAATGTCGTCTCTCGCGCTCTATTGGGAAGGTAATAGAGCGTTGCTCCCCAGATAGAGGCTAATCCATGGACGACCCTCAGTGGCAAATTCGCCGTTATAAAGAGGAGTGAGAGTAGGAAATAATATTTAACTGTGGCGATAATGATTTCTCATTTAGATAGGTAGGTCGATAGAATTAGGGGGAGATGGAAGCATAATTTCTGTGTAGAAACAATCGGCCGGGTCTTTGTCACTATCCCCTTATCTAGCCCGCAGGTGGATTATTTCGGGATAATCGAGGATAATTGCAAGCCTCTGACTTTATAGTCATTTAACAATACAGACCATTCTAATCTATCCAAGCAAACCGGCCAACGCGTGAACAAGAATTTAGACAGTAGCACCTTTCAAGGACTCATTTTTGCCTTACAGCAATTTTGGGCTGATCAAGGATGCGTCATTATGCAGCCACTCGATATGGAAGTCGGCGCAGGGACGTTCCACCCGGCTACTTTTTTGCGAGCCATCGGTCCCGAGTCTTGGAATACAGCTTTCGTTCAACCCTGTCGTCGGCCTACTGACGGCCGTTATGGAGAGAACCCGAATCGGTTGCAGCATTATTACCAATTTCAGGTTCTTCTGAAGCCCTCTCCAAAGAACATCCAAGAACTCTACCTTGATTCATTACGCTCTCTAGGTATAGATATGTCGGTACACGATATCCGATTTGTCGAAGACAATTGGGAATCTCCAACTCTCGGCGCATGGGGGCTAGGTTGGGAAGTATGGCTCAATGGAATGGAGGTAACGCAATTCACTTACTTCCAGCAGGTAGGTGGACTTGAATGTTACCCCGTAAGCGGAGAAATTACGTACGGCATCGAGCGAATCGCCATGTACCTCCAAGGTGTCGACAGTATCTATGACATTGTATGGACGGATGGCCCTGATGGCGTAGTTACCTATGGGGATGTTTTTAAACAGAACGAAGTAGAGATGTCCGCCTTTAATTTTGAGCATGTTGATGTTGATATTCTTTTTCGCAATTTCGATGATTGCGAGCGGCAATGTGAGGTTCTCATTGAAAAACAACTAGCGTTGCCTGCCTATGAGCAAGTGCTAAAGGCCTCTCACTATTTCAACTTACTCGATGCCAGGAATGCCATCTCGGTGACAGAGCGACAGCGCTTCATCCTTCGTGTGAGAACACTCGCGCGCGCAGTGGCGGAAGCCTATTACTCGAGCCGGAAACAGCTCGGTTTCCCGCTAGCAAGCGAAGCGCTCCGTAAGGAATTTTTGGAAAAATAGTCATGTCGAAACAAGATTTTCTAGTCGAATTGGGCACAGAGGAATTGCCTCCAAAAGCACTACTCAAGCTATCGAAATCATTTCAAGCTGGAGTAGTAGAAGGCCTCAAGAAGGAGTCCCTAGCTCACGGTGAGGTAAAGTCCTTCGCTACACCCCGCCGATTAGCCGTATTGGTTTGTGCGTTAGATACGAAACAGGCTGACAGGCTGACCGAAAAATTCGGCCCTGCCGTAAAAGCCGCGTATGATGCCGATGGCAATCCCACGCGCGCAGCTGAAGGATTCGCCAAGTCGTGTGGAGTGACTGTTGCCGACTTAGCCACAATGGAAAAAGACGGCGTAGAAAAACTTGGCTTTTCGTCCACGCTCCCCGGCAAGTCTACAAACGAGATATTGCCTGCAATCGTCGACGCAGCGCTCGCCAAGCTTCCTATTGCCAAAAGAATGCGCTGGGGTGCTTCAAGAGATGAGTTTGTACGCCCCGTACACTGGTTACTGATGTTGTTCGGTGAAGAAGTCGTTCCATCAAAAATTATGGGAGTGGAGTCCGGCGCCGACAGCTTTGGCCATCGCTTTCACCATCCAGATAAGATCCGCATCAACAAGGCAAGCGAGTACCTGTCTCTTATACACATCTCCGAGCCCACGAGACCGAGGCTGATCTCG
>CAJXQP010000384.1 GCA_913058275.1 uncultured Gammaproteobacteria bacterium
AGATCAGCCTCGGTCTCGTGGGCTCGGAGATGTGTATAAGAGACAGCCACGTTTCGTTGGCTCTGCTCGCTTATCCGAGTGTTCAGCCCTAGGTGTGTCTGTTAGGAATAAATCACAATAAAAAAGGGATATCGGCTGTCGATATCCCTTTCTCGATTCAGATCAATTCCTAGTCTGCGCTAGTTTTTATCTCCATGACTTTGTTTGGGTCGCCGCGAAAGATGATGTAGCTGATCGTGTCGGTTGTCATCTCGTGCCAGCCGTGTGGCATGCCTTTCGGAATTATAGCGATATCGCCTGGCTTAACTTTTTGTAGCACACCGCCGCGAATCTCTCCGCGTTCCATCGGTCCAAGTAATGAGCTAACGCTAGTCTGCTTGTCGACAAACTCGCCGCCGGTAACCATCGTGCCTTCACCAGCAACGATATAATAGATCTCATCGAGGTCGGTATGTGCGATGCCTGACTCGGAGTCACTGGCATCTACCTTGCTACGCTGCACAACTGATACGCCCATGTTTTCTTCGCCAACACCAATATGGCGCATGACGATATCACTCACGGTCCTGCCTGTTGCCAAATTGGCGAGACCTTGTTTCAGTGTTGCATCGATTTCTGCTTTGCTCATTATAGTAGAGCCGCCATCGTCGGCACTGCTAGCTACAATGCAGCAACAGCTTAGTGCTAATGTGGAAATCAATCGTGTAAAGTTTTTCATTTTTTACCCCTTGGTCGTTTACTAAATTCAATGACTTTTTTGTACCAGTTACTGCTGCCCAATGAAACTAGTATTTTGCTTAGGCTTTGAAACCTATTCCGCTTGAATCTCGGCTGCTATGCGCTGCACATCGTCAAGTACTCTCAACAGATTGCCACTCCAAAGCAGACCAATCTGTTCTTCGTTATAGCCGCGGCGCACCAATTCTACAGTCACATTCGCTGTCTCCGAAGCATCGTTCCATCCGCTGATGCCGCCACCACCATCGAAGTCTGAGCTAATGCCCACATGCTCTAGCCCGATCAGCTCCACCATGTAGTCGATGTGATTGACGAAATCTACTACATCAACCGGTGCTGCTATCGCGTTAACTTCGGCTTCCAGACGAGGTGCAGCTAGAGCATTAACCTGATCCATGAGGCCGCGGTATATTGTTCTTTGTATTTCATTCAAGGCGCTAATTTCTGAAAAGCTGAGAACTTCAAAATCCAACTCGGCGGCTATTTCGACAATCAGCTTACTTCGTGTTTCACTAAATAGCGCATTCTTGTCCGCGTTCAGGTAGCTGCTGAAGGCCACTGTTTGAACGACGCCGCCATTCTCCTTGATGCGCAGCAACTGCTCATCATCCAAGTTGCGGCTGTGTTCGCTCATCGCGCGAGCAGAAGAGTGAGAGGCGACTAGAGGCGCACGAGTGAGATCCAGCATCTGCATGATGGCCTCCTTTGAGGGATGAGAAACATCGATCATGATTCCCCACTTGTTCATCTCGGTAACGGCTTCTCTTCCCATCTCGCTTAAGCCGTCGTGTAGCCAAATATTGTCGCGCTCGCCCGTATTCGAATCTGAGAACTGGCTATGTCCGTTATGCGCTAAGGACATGTAGCGTCCGCCGCGTTCCTGAAAATCTTTTATGTTGGTCATGTCTAAGCCAACGGGGTAGGCGTTTTCGATACCGATCATCGCGACTTTCTTACCCTGGGCGATGATTCTTCTTACGTCATCTGAGGTATAGGCAATCTCTATTAGCTCCGGGGCAATGTCTTCCGCTAAGCGATGAATCGCGTCGAACTTGTCGATGGCGTTCGCGTACGCTGCCGCATAGCCTTCTGCGTCGAGTGTCGATTGGCCGGTGTAGACGATAAACCAAGCCACATCCAACCCACCTTGTTCCATTTTAGGTAGGTTCACTTGAGTATCTAAATCTGAAGTGTAGTTAAGCTCGGGCGTAAAATTGCTCGTATTGATGTCCGCGTGAGTGTCTAGTGTGATGACTCTCT
Organism: uncultured Gammaproteobacteria bacterium; assembly: GCA_913058275.1. GTDB lineage: Bacteria > Pseudomonadota > Gammaproteobacteria > Pseudomonadales > Pseudohongiellaceae > UBA9145. Next base: position 1,999 of record CAJXQP010000384.1, read on the forward strand.
CGTGGATGCCCAAAGCACGCTCGACTAATTGCTGTTCGGTCTCTACTGCAGCGCTTGCGATGGGCTCGGCTGCCGGTGCGGAGCTCTGAGTTGGGGCGGCATCGTCACTGCAAGCGGTTAGAAAAGTCGCAAAAAAAGTAATCGCCGTAACTAGCTTTAGTGATCTTAGATGGAAAATCATAGTTGTAGAGTCTCATTGGTGTGCTGAAAGTTAGGTTAAAAGTAAAATTCTTGCTGCCATATACACCAAAGCGAGCCGATGGAGAATAACGCGCTTAGTACTTCGCAGTCATCGCTGATGAATAGAGTCAGTAAAACTAGCACTTAGAATTGCCTGATTACAATGCATTAGCGGGAAAATGACCGATTCGCAGGTCTTTAGCCCTGTAAATTCCATATGTCGGAGAGGGTAAGCCAAATAAAGAGGAGATTTTTGCCTGCTAAACCGATGTTTTCTCGATAGTAGGCACGGTATTATGGCGTGAACGTGAGTCCTTGCGTTGAGAGTTAAGTATCGTTAGTAACATGATGAAAATAGCCAAATGTGCTGAGAATTAATATGAGAGTCTCTTTTTCAAAATCTGCCATACTATTATTGCTTGTAAGTTCCTTCACAGCCTATTCACAGACAACCACGATT
>CAJXQP010000385.1 GCA_913058275.1 uncultured Gammaproteobacteria bacterium
CAGTGCGCCTCGAGATTCTTCGATAAACGAATCAGCCTGAGACTGATCAATCGCTCCTGACTCTAGCAAGCTCGCTATCTTTTCTGTGATGTCAGTCCACAGTGCGGAGTCTTCCCCGCCATCGAACGGCGCACCAGAAGTTACTCTTCGAGCCTCGCTGATCGCTTGTTGATAGTCGAAGTGAGAGGCACGAATGCCATCGGCGACGGCCAGTTTAGCGCGATCCAAATATTGTAGAAGATAGCGCTGTGATTGGTTCAGCCTAGAAATGTAGCCGGTCATATCACTTGCATCGTCTACGTCCTGATAGTTGATCAGGTTGTTCGCTAGTGTTGATTGTGGCCCATTGCGACCGAAGATATAGCGATGGCGACGAAAGGGTTCGCTGCGCTGCGCATCGATCAGCGTGTATTCCCATAGGTCCCAGGAGAGCTGCCCCTGTTTGTCTAACAGACTACGCTCGAAACTACTGCGCATTTCTGCAACGCTTGCACGGCGCCATTCTAGCCGGGCGTCTAGAGCGGCTTCGGAGACGTCGTCCAGCTCACCGTGCGCACTCTTGTCACCCTGACGAGTCTTGAGAAGGGGAGAGAAATCTACCTCCTCGGTATATTCTTCATCCAGCCACTGGATAAAGCGCTGCGATTCTCTAGCAGTCATCGGCTCAACGGCGGCTAAACTATCTGTTTCGCTTTGCTGCGAGTTCAAGCTGCCGACATTGTTGTCGCCGCAACTAACGAGGGCCGTTATCAATATAAATAGAAAAGCGCGCATGATTCGTTGATCCTTAGTGAATTAGTCGAAAGAATTAGAGTTGGGGCGACTTAAGTCTATCTTTGGGTGCTTAGTCATCGCTGACTAGCAAATACTCTTCACCGGCGCGAATAACTCAACCGGCAGTTAAAGAGGCAAAGTGGACTCCGATGAGCAAGACCGGTTTATCGACAACATTATTCAGAATATTCTTTCGGTTCTACTTTTATTCATCATAAGTCTTCCAATGCTCGGCTCGATACTTCAGCGGGTCGGCAAGAATATTCTGACGGGCGCTAGACACTTCTTCTACTGTATATTCTTCGAAGTTGGCGGGCAGAGTATCGTTATTGAACTTATGCAAGAGCCAATTGATTACGTCTGTAAGATCAGTATCGGAAATGGGAGCCTGTGACGCGCCTGGAATTCTAACTAAGTAGCTGCGCATTTCGGGTACGGATATCATGCGGCCGAGCTCGTCTCGAAGCGTGGGTACATTGGGTGGTTTACCTGCACCGTCTACTGCATGGCAGCCAGTGCAATAGAGTAGGTAGTTGATGCGGGGGCTTGCTGCAAGAATATTGCCGCTGAGACTCAGCAGCACAATTAACATGACAGCCCTTACTAGAGAGAATAGGTTCATTAACTGAAAATTCCGCCGCTAGTTCGTTTCGTCGGTGGTACCTAATACCAGAGAGACTGTGCAGTGATAGCTCGTATTCTCGGTGCCGAAACACCACAGCACGCTATTACTATTACTGTTGAAGTAAACTGGCTTATCGCCTTCTGTGTTGTGACAACCACAGCGTGAGCACACCGACTTTCCGCAGCAGTCGTTATAGGACATTAGGTAGTCCCTGCCGTCCACTGGATTGCGGCAGGTGCCGACCCAGGTGATTGGCGAAGCTTCAGACCCTGGAGGGCAGGAGGTATAGGTGCCTCCACAACAGGAGCAGAGCGTGCCGCTCATGGCGCAGTAACGCCAGTATTCGCAGCTTTGTGGATCGCCAACTTCTTCAACCGATCTCTGTGCAAACGACCGTGCTACAGGTAGCAACGGGAATGCAGCAGCTCCTGCCAGCATCATTCCTAGCCTGGAGAGAAAACTTCTGCGCGATAGTTTTCGGGCCAATGCCAAGCTCGAAGATCTCGCTTGATCGTCAATCCAGTAGTAACCACGTTCTATGATTTTTTCTATATTCATGATGTGTGTTCCATCGCTGAAGGCTCAGTATCTTCTTGCTCGTTCTGAATGCTGCCAATATATTCCTGTACGCTCACTACGCCCGAATCCATCGATTCGATTAGGCTTTCCATATGTTCTCTTGTGTTCACCAAGCCCTTGCCCTTAAGTATTCCATCCGCACCTATTAGCACGGCGAAAGGCAACTTACTGACCTCAAAAGCTCGGCCCAATGCCTCAGACAACACATAGGGATAATCGCCAAGGTCCAAGTCTTTCGTGTAGCGTTGGTGCTGCTCAAGCGCATCGCCATCACTTGCGAATAGAAGTTGCATACGGTGACTCTCGGAGCTCACTAGAGATTTTGCCGTAGGCACTAATGACTTGCACACAGGGCAAGTGGGCGAAATAAACAGAATGAAAGAGGCTAGCTTGCCACTAGAAGCACCGCCTATGGTCAGTGCTTGGTCGTGTATGCTTTTCAGAGATATCTCTTGGGTAAGTTCGCCGACTTTCGGTCCATTGGTAGGCATGAGTGCGCCGGCAGGCGCAACGCGTTCGTGAAGAATTCCAACTTGTCGAGAAAGTGCTAAGACGAGTAGCGACAACACGACAACTAAAACCCATAACACTATATTGGAGCTGTCTCTTATACACATCTCCGAGCCCACGAGACCGAGGCTGATCTCG
>CAJXQP010000386.1 GCA_913058275.1 uncultured Gammaproteobacteria bacterium
TACGAGATCAGCCTCGGTCTCGTGGGCTCGGAGATGTGTATAAGAGACAGATGCTCCTTCTCGTGAATTTTCAAAGCGAGAGTCTCTGCATCATCAATTGACTCGATAGTAATTGACTCCTGAGTAATAACGGGCCCGCCATCGAGCTCTTCTGTAACAAAGTGCACCGAAACGCCGTGCAGTTTTTCGCCGGCGTCTAGCACCCGCTGATGTGTGTTAGTGCCCGGATAATTTGGTAGCAGAGAAGGGTGGATATTGAGAATTTTCCCTTGGTAACGCTTAACAAAGTCGGCGCCGAGAATGCGCATGAAGCCCGCTAGCACGATAAGACCAGGCCCATACTCGTCTATGGATTGGCATAGCGCCTGATCGAATAAATCACGACTCGCATATTGCTTATGGTCGACTAACGTAGTTGGTATATTGCTTTGTTCCGCTCGCTTAAGGCCATAGGCGTCAGGCCTGTTCGAGATAACGCCGCTGACTCTATAGTTTCCGGCGCTGCTGAAATCCATGAGAGCTTGCAGATTGCTCCCGTTTCCGGATATTAGAACTACTACTGAGCGATGATTGTTGTGCATGACTTGGGCTTTTTTTAGCGTTAAAGCATAACTACGGAAGCGTCTTTGTCACTATCGCGACTAGCCACACTACCGAGGAGAAATGCCTGATCTGAGTCTTTGTTAAGAATATCTAGTGCTTGTTGGGTTTGCTCTGCCGAGACGCAGAGAATCATGCCAATCCCGCAGTTGAAGGTTCTTAACATTTCAGAATCGGCTACTCCGCCTTTCTCTTGTAGCCAGTTAAAAATCTCTGGTCGGCTCCAGGCATCGGCGCGTATCTGTGCTTGAGCAGCTTCGGGCAAGACGCGCGGAAGATTTTCAGTAATCCCTCCGCCTGTTATATGGGCCAGCGCATGGATATCGACAGACTCTGCTAATGCGGCGATTGTTTTCACATAAATTTTAGTTGGCTCGAGTAGAGTTTCCCCTAGCGTGCTTTCGCCAAACGGTTGATCCAACTTGGCGCCGCTGACCTCAATGATCTTCCGGATTAAAGAGTAGCCATTGGAATGGGGGCCTGAGGAACTCAGCCCGATCAAGTTATCGCCGATGGCAACCTTCGACTGATCGATTATTTTGGATTTCTCAACCACGCCGACGGAGAATCCGGCTAGATCATAGTCTTCGCCGGAATACATACCTGGCATTTCGGCGGTTTCACCGCCGATAAGTGCACAGCCTGCTAGCTCGCAGCCAGCGCCTATCCCTGTGACAACCTGAACCGCGCTGGCGACATTGAGGCCGCCAGTCGCATAGTAGTCTAGGAAGAACAGCGGTTCGGCACCGCAGACGATGAGGTCATTCACGCACATGGCAACTAGATCGATGCCGATTGTGTCGTGCTTGCCCATTGCCATGGCCAGTTTTAACTTCGTGCCGACGCCGTCAGTTGCTGAGACCAATACCGGGTGCTTGTAGCCGCTGGGAATCTCACACATGGCGCCGAAGCCACCTAGCTCGGAGAGAACTTCAGGGCGATTCGTCTTACGTGTAACGGCCTTAATTTCATCGACTAGCGCATTGCCCGCGTCGATATCGACGCCTGCATCGCGGTAGCTTAAAGAGGGTGTTGAGTTGGAGGCGGGCTTGTTATTTTCATCGCCAGATGTCATCGCATGTTTCCTATGTGTCGGGATTGGATTTGGCCCGCTTATTGAGTCGCGCATTTTATCAAGATGCTGTGCTCCCGTCAGTGACTAAATGCCCTTCTGTCACTCGCTCATCAGGAAATTCATTAGGTAAGCAGACAAGTAGGCCGATCGGCAAAGAACCATGCTGGAATTAACCCTTGGGAGATGATTTACAGTATTATTCCGCCCATGACCGCGCCTCTGAAACAAATCGCTCTATATTCTCTTCTGCTGCTTACGTTGCCGCTCATTTCATGGCAGTCCAGTGTGGCGCTGCAGGTCAGAGGGCTGTATAGCCAGCAAATTCCAGTCACGAATGACGGTGAGGCTGAGCGAGATAGGGCTTTTAGTGAAGCGCTGGCAGCTGTTGTAGTGAAAGTCAGTGGAGACCCGCGCTGGCTGGAGAGTCCGGCCATAGAGAGGGCAATCGCTCAGGCGCAGAATTACGTTGAGGCGACCACTTATATAAGCGAATTGATTCAGTTGCCTCTTGAAGACAATACAGCGTCCGCGGATACCGATGAAGAGCAGTTCTATACGGCCGAGCAGCGCATAATTTCTGTAAACTTCGCTGCTGCACTAATCGATGAACTGCTTGCCGATGCCGGTATACCTGTCTGGGACGGCAATAGGCCTAGTGTATTAGTATGGATGGTGTTGCAGAACTCTGCCGGCGACCGCGAGTTTCTGACGGTAGGCAGCAATCCAGAAATAGTTAAAGTGATGCAAGACTTTGCGGCAGCTCGCGGGTTACCAATCATCTTTCCTGTTCTAGATTTTGAGGATAGAAGAACGCTTTCTGAAAATATCGTCTGGAATCTCGACGAAGCGGCCATTTCTAGCGCAAGCGAGCGCTATGGAGCGGATAGTATATTGGCCTGTCTCTTATACACATCTGACGCTGCCGACGAATAGAGAGG
>CAJXQP010000387.1 GCA_913058275.1 uncultured Gammaproteobacteria bacterium
GGCTCGGAGATGTGTATAAGAGACAGTGCAGACACCGAGAAGCTCCGCGAACTCAAAGACCATATCGATATAGGCACCGTAGCTGGTCATCCTTCTTTACCTGACGTTTTGGAGAAAGCAGGCGGGCATGACGCGGACATGATCATTGCGGTAACCGAGAGCGACGAGATTAATATGGTCGCCTGTCGTGTGGCCTACTCTCTGTTCCAAACTCCAAAGAAGATCTGTCGCATTCGCTCCTCTTCCTACCTTGTTTCAGATAAGTTATTCGGCCAACACGGCATTGCTGTTGATACTGTTATCAGTCCAGAATTAATTGTCTCTAGCGACATCGAGCGCTTGCTTGACCTGCCTGGCTCATTACAGGTATTGGACTTTGCCGATGGTAAAGTGCAGCTCGTTGCTGTGAAGGCATACTACGGCGGACCACTCGTTGGCCAAGAAATTCGTTTACTACGCCAACACATGCCATCAGTGGACACTCGCGTTGCGGCGATCTTTCGCAAGGACCGCCCAATAATTCCCGAGGGCTCGACTGTTATCGAAGCAGATGATGAGGTCTTTTTCGTAGCAGCACAGGAAAACATACGTGCATGCATGAGCGAACTGCGGCGCATGGACAAGCCCTATAAGAGATTGATGATCGCCGGTGGCGGAAACATCGGAATGCGCCTAGCTGAGAGTGTTGAGGATCGTTATCAAGTTAAAATTATTGAGAGAGACTTTGATCGATGTTCTTTAATCTCTGAAACACTTAATCACGCTATTGTGCTAAACGGTGAAGCATCCCAGCGCGACCTTCTAATTGAAGAGAACATTGCTGATACCGATGTATTTCTCGCGCTTACTAACGACGACGAAGCCAATATCATGTCCTCCCTTTTAGCTAAGAGGCTAGGCGCTAAGAAGGTCATGGCGCTTATTAACAATTCCGCCTACGTCGATCTCGTCCAAGGTGGAGAAATTGATATCGCCATTTCTCCACAACAGGCAACGATCGGAAAACTCCTAGCACACGTTCGACGCGGTGATGTAGTAAATGTACATTCTCTACGCAGAGGGGCCGCCGAGGCGATGGAAGCAATCGCTCATGGCGATGAAGCTTCATCGAAAGTAGTAGGCAAGGCTATCGAAGATATCGACCTGCCGGAAGGTACAACAATTGGTGCGATTGTGCGCAACGATGAAGTGCTCATCGCCCATGACAACACCGTCGTCGAGCCTGACGATCACGTGATCTTGTTCCTTGTAGATCGCAAACGTATTCCTGAAGTGGAACGGCTGTTCCAAGTTGGTTTCAGCTTCTTCTAAAGGCTACGAAAACTATGCACGCCTCAATCATCATAAAAATATTAGGTATATTGCTAATGCTCTTTAGTGCATTAAGCAATCTGCCGCCTCTACTCGTCTCATACATTTATGCTGATGGCATGGCGAGCGTCTTTACAGATTCGCTACTTATTATTTTTAGCATTGGTTTTTTGATGTGGCTTGCAACCGTTAGGTCACATGCAGAGCTCGGCACACGAGACGGTTTTTTAGTCGTAACTCTATTTTGGGCAGTATTAGGTATCGCAGGCTCCTTGCCATTTATCTTCTCCTCTGCGGTAGAGCTGTCGGTAACTGATGCGGTGTTCGAATCACTTTCTGGGCTTACCACAACCGGCGCAACCGTGATATCCGGTCTCGATGATTTACCAAAATCGATTCTATTCTATAGGCAGCAGTTACAATGGCTGGGCGGAATGGGCATCATTGTGCTAGCCATGGCATTGCTGCCGATGCTTGGTATTGGTGGGATGCAGCTCTACCGAGCTGAAAGCCCTGGGCCTGTAAAAGACAATAAGTTAGTACCTCGACTTGCGGAAACGGCGAAGGCGCTTTGGTATATTTATCTCACGCTGACGGTAGTTTGTGCGCTCGCCTACTGGATTGCTGGCATGGATCTATTCGATGCGATTAGCCATAGCTTCACCACCGTTGCCATTGGCGGCTTCTCTACTCATGACCTTAGCCTAGGCTATTTCGACAATCCAGCCATTGAAATAATCGCCATTATATTCATGTTTATCGCGGGTGTGAATTTCGCATTGCACTTTACTGCTTGGCAGAGAAGGAAGATTGGTCACTATCTTTTTGATCCAGAATTTAAATTCTACGCATTTATTCTAGTATCCGTATCGGTAGTCACCGTTGTAGTGCTGTATTTTTCGGATGTGTATTCGAGCCTATTTGAGGCTTCGATTAAGGGCGTTTTTCAAGTTGTGTCCATGGCGACGACGACTGGATTCGCAACAGCCGATTTTAATTCATGGCCCCTGTTTTTACCCTACGTGCTTCTCTATGCAGCCATCATCGGTGCCTGTGCCGGCTCTACCGGTGGCGGTATGAAAGTCATACGCATTCTGTTGATTTTTAAGCAAGGCTTTAGGGAAGTGCAGCGATTGATTCATCCCCGCGCCGTTATACCAATCAAACTCGGTGGGCAGCGTGTCTCGGATCGGATAGTAGAATCTGTCTGGGGTTTTTTCGCCGTATATGTAATGGTATTTATGGTCTGTCTCTTATACACATCTCCGAGCCCACGAGACCGAGGCTGATCTCG
>CAJXQP010000388.1 GCA_913058275.1 uncultured Gammaproteobacteria bacterium
CGGCAGCGTCAGATGTGTATAAGAGACAGGTACTGCTGAATTGCTGTTTCGGATAGACAAAGATGGAATAGATGTTTGACGTGTTCGTGCCTACCCATTGAGTCAGTTCCTGGAGATTCTCGAATGGCACAATTTCAGCTATCTCTGCACGATTGCCTATATCCTCCAGTTCTCGAAAAGCGATTATTGTTTCGATTAGCTCGTCGTCCAACCCTGGCAATAGTCGCATTGCTTCTCTAGTTGCTACATTGAGGTTTACGGTTCGCGTATTGCCGTAAATAGTGAATGCTGCATCTAAGTTGATGCCCTCAAACAATTGAGCAAAACCCCGCACGTGTAAAATTTCTTCTACGGTGTCCAGCTCGGGGTTGTTACGGGGGACGTAGGCCTGATCCAATTCTAGATAGTAATCCTTCTCCGCCCCATTCAGGCCCTCCAAGTCATTCAGGTCTGTCCAATCTGTCCAGGCTGCGAGTAGGTCTTGCACTTCTTCAGGCTCCGCGTCTTCGCCGCCTAGTAATTTTTCGATGAGCAATTGCATATTGCGGCGTGGTATTCGATTCAGGTTTATCTTGCCTGCATGGTCGTAGATGCGGACTACCATGTTCTCTGGTGCGGCGTAATTCAACTCCAACGCCTCTCCATCATAGCGATAATAAGGATTTAGTATCTCGCCTTCTTCGGTTTCCTCCAATTGCTGATCGATAGGCGCAGGCATTCGCTCCAGCATAAGCTCCATCTCGGCAAAATTGACGGTAGCCATGAGCTGCGCCCAATCCTGACTAGCGTCGCGATTATGCGCCGCTGTCTGCGCCGACAATCTCACTTTACCCGCCATAGCGGTAACTAACACAGTCAGTAGTACCGCCGTCCATAGGACGATTATAATGACAGAGCCTGCTTGTTTAGATGTGTTGTGCATGCAAATCAGAAACCGGTATTCGTCGTAGGACGAATACTTCGATGCTGGTTGTTTTTAATGCGCGCGACGATCTCTAGCTCTTCGTTCACATCCTCAAAGTCTCGTTCGGGAACAAAGCGAACATAGACTGCCAGAGGAAGGCTTAGCTGCTCTTCGCCTAGCCATTCGTCAATCCAGAGTCTGTTCTCATTCAAATCCTGATAGAGATAGCTAAACTCAGCGGTATAGTTTTCAAGGACCAGAATCGGCTCGCTCTCACTTAACCTTTGGGTAGGATTATCGCTAAACGCTGGAACAAGGCTCAGATAGACGCCTTCGTCTGCCACGGAATACATCTCCCAAACGGTTAGCCCAGGGCTACGCTGCGGAGATACCGCCGACACGAAGCTAAGATAGTCATCTTCCCCGTGAAAATAGATCTCTCGCCCGAGCGTGTCGAAGTTCGTATAGCTATGTGGAAAAGCACCATGCAGTGCACGGTCTATCTGCAGCACCGCTAGCGCCTGATCTAGACTCTTATCTAACCCATCGGAGTTTCGATTCCAGTCACCGGCCACGATGAAAACACCTGAACTCAACAAGCCCAGAAGCAGCGCAGTCAATCCTAGGGAAAGGATTATTTCTACTAGAGTAAAACCTGCCTGTTTAACTGTTTGGTTAACTGTTCGCATAGGCCCCTACTGTGGAAGGTCCAGTTGAATCCAACGGCTTCCCGCAATCACCTCATTGCGTTCTCGATTGATTATTTCGTAGGCTTGGAATGCGTGCACAGAACCCTGTGTCTTTCGCTCTGGGTCTTCCAATAGATCCAATGCGCGAATCTGATAGCTGTCGTCCTGAAGTATCTCTTCGACGTCCGAGTACTCACTTTCAAGCAGTGCGAAATTGGTAGCGGCTCGAACGCGTGTGGCCTGAACCAAGCTTTGTTCTGAGCGCCACGAGAGTTGCTTGCTACCACCGACCAAAGAGAACAGCCCACCAAGTACAAACCCAGTAATCGTGAGCGCCACAATTACTTCCAGAAGCGTAAAACCTGCCTGCGCGTTGTGGTGCTTTTTCATCACAATTCTCTATCAGGGTCGGCGCTGGAGACTCTGCCGGTGAACGGATCGATGTCGATGACACCTGCTTGATCTTCCTGAGCGAATAGTAGCGTGCCGCCGGTGCTTCCGCCTTCAGGGTAGAACGTCACCTCGATTTTTTCCTCGATCTCGATTTCTCTGTCGGTACTGTCGCGAAAGCGCAGATTGACACCCGTGCCGTTCCACTGCGCTACGATATTGCTAAGGCTGGCATATTCTTCTTCATCTGCCTGCGCCATTTCATCAGCAGGCAATACATTAAAGCTGACGGTGCTGGCTTGCCCGGAAATTACCGCCGTGCGTCTTGCATAGTTAAGCAATGATTGGGCTTGGCGAACTTGAGTACTGAAAGTGCGGGCTTCGAAGCCGCCGAGGTTCGGGACCACCATGATGCTAGCCGTGGCGATGATGGCGAGCACTAGAATTATTTCGAGCAGCGTGAAGCCACGCTGCTGTTTGGGCGTTACCTGCCCTGCATTGCTTAAGACGACTGTTCTATAGCCCAATATCGGCGTCATCGTCTTCGCCGCCGCTCGCGCTATCGGCCTGTCTCTTATACACATCTCCGAGCCCACGAGA
>CAJXQP010000389.1 GCA_913058275.1 uncultured Gammaproteobacteria bacterium
ACGAGATCAGCCTCGGTCTCGTGGGCTCGGAGATGTGTATAAGAGACAGGCGTACTACGCTGATACTGGGTGAGCGCTATTTTTGGCGGATTTACAAAAGACCCTTCGCTGCGGCCATCTAAATCATGGCGTTATGCCGGCATTGCCGCCAACAGTATTGTCATTTTAAATTTTGCCTTAGCATTTGCGCGCATCAAACACCTAAAACATAGTCAATAAAGGTGTTGGCAATAAGAATCTGGCAGACGCTAACCTTTGGGTGTCTCAAATTGCCCTTAGCAAGCGGCCCATAGGCTTTTGCCCCAGGTCAGATGCAAAATTATCATTCTCCCACGCGGAATGCCCTCCGATCATGACCAACGGAACAACATTATTTGAGCGATTAACGAGTTGCTCGTGCTGAAATTCTTCACGGTGTACGCGCTGAACATTACTTTCGCCGTCATACTTGGCAAGCTGCTCCGGGTCAACGAGAATTAGGTCTGCAATATCGCCCTGGTGAATGGTCCCACCAGCTACCCCAAACACGTCTGCAGCATCTTTAGTGAGTCGCTTAACCATGTAGCTAACATCACCCTCGCCACCCTCGGCGGCCAACTTTAGGCTTCTCAGGTTTACATCGTAAAAAGCCATGTTGGTTAGGTGCGCACCGCTGTCGTTAAAGCCTGGTAACAATTTGGGATTCATGAGCAGTTCACGCACCACTTTCATGTCGCGGTTTGCTGTCACGGTACTCCAGCTCAAGTCGGTATCAAAGGTTCTTAACATTTGCAGCATAAAGTCGCCTTCATCAGCAATCCAGAAGAAGTCTTTTTGTATTAGCTTTTGCTCAGCTTTAGTCACAGGCTCTGCATACTGGTCTTGCTTAATAGCAACGACACGATCAAACACTGCCTGAAAGTCCATACCCTGCCAGTTTTTTTGTGGACATCTTTCCACTGTCATGTCAGCTAGGGTTCGATTAAAGGCAAAGTCTTCAATGTTAAGCTTGCGCTTTAGCCGGTCAAGATTCCAGCCTTGCTTTCCACGCATCCACATAGACTTAAAGGACTGAATGTAGACCGACTCATGCATAATTTTACGGCGCCCTTCGCGGTCTTCAATATCAGTTTCATTGAGTCTCCGCAGCTCTGGAATTTCTTCTGCAATGGGCGTAATGGCACCGTCTGACCAAATTTTAAAAGGTGCACCCAGCGCTTGCATGTGAAATTCACCCTGGACTAACGAGGAGTTAAGTACGTTTGACAATGTCTTTACCATTCTGGAAAGCTTCCAGTTATTGGCAATATCTAGGGCGGCAACCACTGTGGTTTTTAACGGCTTGCCGTGTAACCGGCCACTGGTGAGTAAGAAGGTTTTTAAAGTGCCTATAACACTGTCTTTTGGCGGTGTTGCCTGCCATGTAGAGCCCTGTTCTCTGACCACCTGAGCTAGCGCTTTGAGCTCACCATATTTGGCAAACTGGGTTGGAATGGTCTTTTCACAGTGAGGCTGAGCTGCTAAGTAATGAAAAGGTAAGGCATCTGTAGAGAAGCCTGCATAACCGCATTTCAGGGCGTCCGAGAGGGTGCCTTTCATATTGTTGAGTTCAGCGCTTGTAGGATCTCGAGTAACGCTATTATCAAATCCCATGGCGTCTATACGCAGCATTGAATGGGGAAATAATACTGCTACGTTGGGGCCCAAATTTAAGCCCTCTAAATGTTCTAAGTAGGCTTTTGGATTGTCCCAAGTGATGTTGTCAGCACAATTTTTTAGCACTGCTTTGGGAATATTTTCAACCCGCGCGTAACAACTTACAATGGGGTCATTGACGCCATCGCGCTGTGCGCCAAAGGCAAGCCCCAAACTACAGTTTGCGATGACGACAGAGGTGGTGCCGTGACGCGTTGATTCTGGTAATCCTGGCGCAACTTCCAGCTCTAAATCATAGTGCGTATGTATGTCGAACAAACCTGGCATCAGCCACATACCTTTGGCATCGATAACCCTGCGGGCATTCTCCTCATTCAGGTCTGTGCCTCGTGCCACGATACGCCCATCGCTGACCGCTACATCCTCAACAACAGGTGTCTCACCATTATTAAATACTTTTGCATTTTTAATGAGAGTATCAATATTCTGAATGTCCACAGGCATTTGCTTTATTTCTCTTAAGGTTTGAATGTCGGCCAGTATTGCACTTAGCCGAAATTAAGGTCAAGCTTCTACCCAATGGTACCGTGACCTAAGGGTACTGATAACTCATGCTTGGAGCGTATAATAGTGTTAAATGGTAGTCCTGATTACGTCAGCCCAAAACAATGGCAGTCCCGGGGTAAGCTAGAAGCAGTGCTTGGCCATTCAATTTTTGTGCTTGATGAAGGGGATTCCAGTCTACCGACTATTGTCTTACTACACGGCTTTCCAACCTCTAGTTGGGATTGGCAGCCCATTTGGAGTGAGCTGGCAAAAAACTATCGTTTAATAGCCTTGGACATGTTGGGCTTTGGCTTCTCAGATAAGCCTAATAGTCGTACTTATACCTGTCTCTTATACACATCTCCGAGCCCACGAGACCGAGGCTGATC
>CAJXQP010000390.1 GCA_913058275.1 uncultured Gammaproteobacteria bacterium
CGGTTGATCTCGGCTGAATGGGATAGTCGCGGAATAAATTCTTGTGCATCACACTGATGCCACTAAAAGTAAGTCGCTTATCACGAGCCGAATGATCCTCGTGAACTCGACCTTCGTCATCAATATTAAAATCGCCGTGTGGATTGTGATCCGCATTCTCAACTAGTACGAGGTGAGCTAGTCTTTCGATTCCATCGATTGGCTGTAAACTGCCAAAATCGAAGTCTGTCCAGATGTCTGCATTCACTACCACAAAGCAATCGTCTTTCAGCTTGGGCAGTGCCTTGATGATGCCGCCCGCCGTCTCTAATCGAATCGGTTCTTTCGAGTAGCTGATCGAAGTGCCGTACCTCGAACCATTCCCAAGCAGTTCTTCGATCATGCCCCCCAAATAGAAGTGATTGATCACGATGCCTGTTACACCCCCAGCAACGAGCCTCTCAATCTGATGTTCTATAAGAGTCTTGTCCCCTACTTTCAATAGAGGCTTGGGTAGGTCGGCGGTGAGAGGCTGCATTCGCTTGCCAAGCCCAGCCGCCAAAATCATTGCGCGCATTAGAATTCCAGATTGAGTTTCGCTTTCGCGTTAACAAGTACTTTTGTCTCAAACCAGTCTAGGAAGGGAGCCATTTCCTCATATTTACAGGCTACTTCCAGAAAATACTGGATAACCATAGGGATATCGGCCAAATACTGCGGTTTGTTATCTCTTATACACAGCCGAGAGAAGATTCCCATGACCTTAAAATTACGTTGCAGGCCCATGAGATCGAAGTCTCGGCGAAATTGAGAGGCACAGACACCTTCTACCAATCCAGCCGCGCTCGCCAATTCGAAATAGTGTAACGCCAGTGATTCCACCAAATCCGGGCTCCAACGGATATAACAATCCCGCAGTAAAGAGACCAGATCGTAGCTATAGGCTCCTGCCATGGCATCTTGAAAGTCTATGATGCCCGGCCCAGAGCCTTCTGGAAATTTCGTATCATCGAGAATCAGCAGGTTCCTCGAATGGTAGTCGCGGTGCACTGCTAGCTGAGCTTGTCGCAGAGCAGCCTCTTCCAGGAAAGTAAAAGTGCTGGCTATTAAGTCCTTCTCGGTAGAGCTCAGTTCTAGGCCAAGATAGTGTTCACAAAACCAGTCTTCGAACAGCTGCATCTCTGTGCGCAGTTTTTCGCGGTTATAGGGGGCAAGTTTCTTTCTATCTACATTCGACTGTATCTTAATTAGTGCGTGGATCGCCTCTTTGTACAGACTCTCAACCTGATACTCGGAAATAGCATCCAAGCCACCTTCTTGCAGGGTTAACAAACGCGGCAAGTATAAACGGTCACCGAAATCTTCAATCAATAGAAACCCATCGCGATAATTCTTCGCAAATACCTTAGGTGATTTGACTCCCGCTTCTCCTAAGTAGCCTGCAATCTCTACAAACAATTCACTGTTTTCATTCGTCGGTGGGGCGTCTACTGCTATGAAGCTTTGCTCACCAAGCTGGGCTCGGAAGTAGCGGCGAAAGCTCGCGTCTCCGCTTACAGTAGTCAACTCAATATCGACCGAGCCTAATTCCAAAATTTGGCTCAATTGTCCATTTACCCAATCGTTTAACTGCGTCCTGCGACTATCACTCATTTCTGACTCGTTCTCTCTTGTATCTATTGTTTTCGGACGTTCTGGGCAAGCTTAGGCGCCGGAAATTTAAGGCCTCGCTTTGCATTCAATCCGCGATGAATTATTATGCACTGCTTAATACATCATCAAAGCATCTCTTATCACCTAGTTAGTCGGTTTCAATCCAAATTTGTTTAAGGGCCGCCGCCTGTCACAGTGATTTAGGCACTAGTAATCAGGAACCATCGAATCAAGTATGCCGTTCAAAAAACGCCATCTGAGTACTGAAATTGCCCTAATCTTGTCTTCGGGATTACTACTCACTGCAATAACCAGCGCAGCACAGGCACAGCTTCCGCAAGTCAGCTGCCGTGCAAACGACGCAGGCGATGGCTGGGTCTGTGAACAGAACTCAACTGGGAACATCACAAATACAATTCGCACGACCACCCGAGAGCTCGACAATTCGGGCAGTAGATCTGGCAGCAACAATTCAGCAAATCAGGATCGCCCTGAAACCCCTCTAGAAACTCCCGATCAACCAACACGCGCTTCTCAACAAGCAGGCGAGCCCACAACCGATAGCCAGGCTCCAATAGAAAGCGAGCCGGCTGCGCTCACAGCCACCAATACCACCCGGCGCTATGAGCTAGATTGGGTTCCACTGGAATCTTTAAGCGCAGAACAATTAGCGGCGCTTGATGGAAACTGCTGCGGCGCTTTTGTAGACCCTACCGGACTCAAGAAGGATAACGAGAACCGACCCGCCGATTCCGATACCCGTTTCGATACCGAGCAGGGAGTTAGGGGCGTCTCGGCAAACGTTATCAGCATCGACGGCGATATCATCGTGCAGCAAGGCTATCGCACCATTGAGAATAACGAATCTACTACTATTAATCTGTCTCTTATACACATCTGACGCTGCCGACGAATAGAGAGGTGTAGAT
>CAJXQP010000391.1 GCA_913058275.1 uncultured Gammaproteobacteria bacterium
CATCTTCTCTAACGCGCAGGCTATAGTGGGCAAAGGACAAAACCCTGTGCCGGTGCTGATCTATAGCTTGTAGATAAAGTGTTTGCATTTGTTGTTAAAGACGACATGTGTGAAAAAAAGTTACAGTAGAGCAATCGAAACTGTCTTGGAACCCTTCTTTAAAGGAAAATCAACGGCTTAAACAGTTATTCTATCTCATCTGCCTGCGCCGAAAAGGCAATGATTGCTATACTCACTGCCTTTAAAAAGCTCACGTGAAATGGATACAACATGGCTTTGCGGCGACTACCTCTAGTCACTCTCTTCCTTCTCCTGCTTCCCAGCATGCTTGCCGCGGCCGAGCAGACAGTGCAATTGCGTGATGGAGCCTCCGTTAAGCTGTTCTTCTTCGAGCCCCATGATGAGGCGCAGGTACAGGGCGACCCGCCGCCACTGGCTATATTTATCGCAGGCGGCTCGAATAATGAATTTATGGCTAAGGCGCAATTCTGGCTAGGGAAGGAGTTCGTTGATCGTGGCTGGGCAATCGCTGTTCCCATTTCGCCCGATGGAAAAGGTTTTTCTACCAGGGATAGCTCCACCCTCCCGCAGATTATTGAACAACTACACGAGACTCAGGCCCTGCAGGATTCCAAGCCTTTATTAGTAGGTATGTCCAGCGGCGGCAGCGAAGCCATGGCAATCGCCTTTCTCAACCCTTCCGTCTTTCGAGGCGTTGTAGCTACACCTGGACGAATCAAGACCGACGTGTCACTCAATGAGCTGAATAGCCTGCCGTTCTATATAAGGATCGGAGAGAAAGATGATTTTCGTTGGAATCGAATGCTCGAACCTATGTCGCAGAAACTGCTCGCGGCAGGGGCCCAAGTGGATGGGGCAATAGTCGAGGAAGCAAGGCACGTCTTCCAATTAGACTGGAGGAGCCTTGAAGCATGGTTAGGAAAACTGAAGTAGCCTGACCAGGAATAGTTGGGCCAGGCTACCTAGTACTCCATCCACCTACTCTAGAATCGGTCTTCTTCGATCCAATAGTTGGTAACTGTACCGTCAGCAAATTCTATCGATAGCGTTTCGGTGCGCTCTTCTTCGATGTCCACAGAGAACACAAGAAATAAACCAACTTCAGTATCTTTCTCAGATCGGTTTCTGTATTTCCAAATTTCCGTCCCATCTGCATAGGTCAGCTTGGAAATCGGATTGCCAAATGACGTACTTACCCAATCCTGACTACTTTCACCGAGCTGCAATCTAGATACATCAGCCTCATTCCATACTGTCTGTAAAGGACGTGAGTCCGAATCGACAGTAACCAGACAACCTGTCAGTACGATGCTCATAACTAGTAATAGAGCTTTCTTAATCATT
Source organism: uncultured Gammaproteobacteria bacterium (assembly GCA_913058275.1). Lineage (GTDB taxonomy): Bacteria > Pseudomonadota > Gammaproteobacteria > Pseudomonadales > Pseudohongiellaceae > UBA9145. The sequence goes on from CAJXQP010000391.1 coordinate 1,366, forward strand.
TAACATTCCCCGGAGTAATTAAACTTATTATTCAGATCGAGCGTTTACCTGCAGCGACCACTAATCGCCCTACTATCTCACCACTATCGCCCTTCATTGCCTGTTAGCCTTCGAGTGTAATGCCAAAGAGCTGTATAATTTAGGCTCCTGCACTCTTAGACGCTACAACACTGAAAAAGTTACAACGCTAGACCATGTCATAATAGGGAATGATGCTGAATCCAAGCTGAACAGAGATTTTTGAGATTTGAACTAAAGAAAGCTCAGTGATCGATCGATTTGTCCCCGGTGCACTAAAAACTGACCAATTAAGGACTTACCTACCCTAAGAGATTCAGAATGCTCGCTAGATTCAACAGACTTTTCCCCCTCTGGGCATTGCTAATTTCCCTGCTGGCATTCTTTTTAAATGCACCTTTCGCCGCGCTTAGCACTGCTATCGTCCCGCTGTTAGCTACAGTCATGTTTATGATGGGGCTTACATTAACCAAAGCCGACATCGAACGCATAGTAAAAGACCCGAAACCGATCTTAGTGGGAGTGATCCTACAATTCGTATTGATGCCAGTTCTAGCACTAACGTTCTCCAAGATGTTCCAGCTCTCGAACCAGCTCACCATAGGCATGGTACTGGTTGGTAGCTGTGCTGGTGGCACCGCATCCAATGTTGTCTGCTATCTAGCCAAGGGCGATGTTGCACTTTCAATCAGTATGACCATGGTTTCAACACTCGTCGGGGTAATAGCGACGCCACTACTTTGCGCCTTCTATCTTTCCGAAACTGTCAGTGTAGATAGGTTGGCATTACTTTTTAGCTTAGTGCAGATTGTGTTCATTCCAGTAGTTCTTGGCTTTGCTTGTAAATTTTTCCTGAATGATCTCGCAAATAGAGTGGAAACCCTCATCCCAACCCTTTCAGTGCTTCTTATTCTGCTTATTATTGCCATAGTCGTGGCACTGAATGCCGACAGACTTCTTGATGTGGGCCTGATCACCCTGATCGCCGTGATCCTGCACAATCTTTCAGGGCTAGCAGGCGGTTATACAATTAGCCGCCTAATTGGATTGGATATAAAGCAGAGTCAGACCGTCGCTATTGAAGTGGGCATGCAGAACTCCGGCCTCGGTGTAGCCCTCGCCACCGAATTCTTCTCCGCAACAGCAGCTCTGCCTCTGTCTCTTATACACAT
>CAJXQP010000392.1 GCA_913058275.1 uncultured Gammaproteobacteria bacterium
TCGGAGATGTGTATAAGAGACAGAGCAGGTAGGACGACCCTAGCTCAGGCGATCGATCTCTTGTCGGTTGCCGAGGCTGTCGTATCCAACGATTCAGGGCTAATGCATATAGCCGCTGCACTTGATAAGCCGATTGTTGCACTTTATGGTTCAACTTCGCCCGACTTTACGCCACCATTGACCAGCAAGTCGAAATTATTGTTCACAGATATTGAGTGTCGACCCTGCTTTCAGAGGGAATGTCCTTTAGTGCACAAGAGGTGCCTAACAGGGCTTGATCCGAGTAGAGCGGTTGCTGCTATCACTGAGCTAACCGCCGCTGGGCGGAATTGACTGATGAGCCCTAGAAAAAACAGAACAGAATAGATTAGAAGAGAACAGGAAAGGAATAGTTCATTGCGAGTGCTAATAGTAAAAGTCTCTTCTCTTGGTGATGTGATTCATACGCTGCCTGCAGTTACTGATGCGCAGCGTGCCAGAAAAGATATTCAATTCGACTGGGTGATCGAGGAAAACTTCGCCGAAGTGCCGAGTTGGCATCCCGCCGTCGAAAACGTCATACCCGTGGCGTTAAGACGCTGGCGGCGCAACATTTTTAAAACCTACATGAATCACGAATTTCGTGCGTTCAAACGCGAATTGCAAGGAGTGCACTACGATCTTGTCATTGATGCTCAGGGGCTTATTAAGAGTGGTTTTATTAGTCGGCTCTCGAAGGGTCTAACGATAGGACTCAGCAATCGGACCATACGTGAGCCAATGGCCACGCTGTTTTATAACAAAGTTTATTCTGTTCCATGGACAGAGCATGCCGTGGACAGGGTCCGGCAATTATTTTCTAGGGCGCTTCAATACGAATACGACCCGGATGAGATCGACTACGGTATCGATGTTAGTAGAATAGATGCATCGAGTAGCATTGGTGAAAAAGCGGGCAAGCAGGTAGTGTTTCTTCATGGTACTACGTGGAAGACAAAGCATTGGCCAGAAGACTATTGGCGTCATCTCGCACACATAAGTACTCAGGCGGGATACAAAGTTCTTGTGCCTTGGGGCACTCCAGAGGAAAAGCTACGCGCAGAGTCTATTGCTCAAGGCAATGAGCGAGTAGAGGTGCTTGGTAAGCAGACACTGTCCGGGCTCGCTAATTATATTCAACAATCCGATGGTGTAATCGCAGTGGATACTGGCTTAGGTCACTTAGCTGCTGCGCTGAATAAGCCAACAGTTTCTCTTTACGGACCAACGAATCCTGGGCTCTCGGGAACCTTTGGCAATAATCAATTACATCTTAACTCGAGCCTGAATTGTGCACCTTGCGTCAAGAAAGTTTGTACATACTCAGGCCCAGGAGTTACCGAGGAATACGCGGGAAGTTCATTCGCCGTTACTCCGCCCTGTTTCGCATCCCACGGACCGATTGAAGTCTGGCAGCAGTTCGAGAGTTTGTTGGGTAAATCTTAATCGATGAATAGTTAGCCAATGCAGCTGAGTTTTCTAATCTACTCCTACTTCCCGTTTGGCGGATTGCAGCGGGACTTTCTTCGTGTAGCGACTGAATGTATGTCGCGTGGGCATAGCATTACTGTCTACACATTGAGTTGGGATGGCAATATCCCTGACGGCATGAATGTTATCTTGGTGCCAGTCACAGCACGAAATCGTATCAAACGAAACGAGGCCTACACCGAATGGGTTCTAGCTGCATTGAAGCTGCGAGATACTAGCCTCGTGATAGGCTTCAATAAGATGCCATTCTTGGATATCTATTTTGCCGCAGACCCCTGCTTCATGGAGAGGGCGACAGAGCAGCGAGGCTTTTATTATAAATTCACCTCGCGCTACAAACACTTCCGCCAGTATGAAGAGGCAGTGTTTGCAGCAACGAGGCTAACCGAGGTATTGATACTGTCTCCGCATCAGCGCACAGCATTCGAGAAATATTATCCCGGTTGCGAGTCTCGCCTTCATCAAGTTCCTCCTGGGATTTCGGTAGATAGGAAAGTCGATGCAATAGACAAGAAAATTGCAACTCAATTGCGCATTGAATTAGGCCTGGCGACGACTACAAAATTGCTTCTACAGGTCGGTTCGGGCTTTCGAGTAAAGGGCGTAGACAGGGCGCTCAGGGCAATGGCGGCTCTCCCGAAATCAGAGCTCGAGAACTGCCATTACCTGCTCATAGGGCAAGACAGCCCCGATCGCTATTTAAGGCTTGCCAAGAAATTGGGCATCACCAAACAGTTCACTGTCCTTGGCGGGAGAGACGACATACCCAGATTCTTGGCAGCAGCTGATCTGTTACTGCATCCAGCGTATTCTGAGAGTGCTGGTTATATGCTGTTAGAGGCGACTATCGCTGGGCTGCCAGTGCTTACGACTTCCACCTGCGGTTATTCGTTTCATATTGAACAGGCGAAGTCCGGGCTCGTATGCGGTGGACCTTTTGAGCAATCGCAATTGAATAGCTATTTGGCACAAATGTTAGGGAACCTAGACCTGTCTCTTATACACATCTCCGAGCCCACGAGACC
>CAJXQP010000393.1 GCA_913058275.1 uncultured Gammaproteobacteria bacterium
TTACTAATGGCATGTCTTTTTTCCGGACTGGGCTTTACTACCCTTGCTCAGGACTCCGGTGCGCCGCCCGCCATATTCAAGTCCGGCGCAGAAATTGAAGCCGAATTGGATAGCGCAGCTGCATCATCTGCATCCGCCGGCGGCTGGTCAGTCACTATTTCACCTGGCGTATCGGTGCGTCGACGCAGCAGTGCGGTGGAGCAGTATGCGATCATCCACCCATGGAGCATGGAGATTTATCGTATATTGGAAGGAAGCGGAACGTTCGTGACAGGCGGCAAACTTGAGCTGCCTTTGGCAGAATCCGCCGACCCGAACATCGTACGTACGCAGCACGGCATAGTAGGCGGGCTTGCCAGACAAGTTACTGCGGGAGATGTGCTGGTACTGCAGCCCGGCACGCCTCATTGGTTTCGAAGCATAGACGGCGAGACTATTACCTACATGGAAAGCCGAATCATGATTACGACCCACCCCGTTCAGTATCAGTAGACTCGATAGACCGGATGCTACGCAAAGGCGTAGCATCCGGTCTATCTGCCTATACTAAGTGTTTCTTGGTAGCTATTTCTGGCAATTCGGCCTCTAATTTCATTGAGTGAGACCAACTCCACTTTTCAAACACTACCTTTTAGCCTACCTAGCAAGCTCTCCTGATTTTTCTCGTTCAGCTTGGATTCATTCTCCAAGAGTATGTTCAACTGTGACATTACTATTCTTCTCGTTAGTTGTTCGTTTTAGGAAGTAGGTAAATATTATGGTTTTGAAAAAAATCTTGTTAAGCCTTTCTGTTATTGGCGTTCTCGTAATCAGTCAGGCGGCATGGGCTGATAACCGCAATAATCGTCGCGGCTATGGCGCTTATAGCTCTGGCCAGCACGGTTATGGCAACAGCTATCGAAACAACTACCGCGGAAACCGTCGCGTGAATTCCTATCACTATGGTTCCACTGGCAGAAACTACAGTGCGAATTACAATCGCAACTATAATAGAAATTATTATGGAAACTACGGTAGAGGCTATGGCAGCGGCTTTAATTTCTCCTACGGGAATTATTATTCCCGGCATAGAGGCTATGATTCAGGTAGTTTTTTCGGCGGTCTGGTTTTGGGTTCCTTGTTCAATTCTTTCAGGCACTCATCTCGAGACGTTGAGACGGTTGTGTATAGAAACGCGCCACCAAACAGTACCCGCAAGATAGTCTATGTAGACCAGGCGCAGACGCGAAGTGCAGCTGCTCCTGTTGCTAGTGGTCGGCGCCTGCTGCGCGACCTTGAAGGCAATTGCTTCGAGCGAATCGTGGATGACCAAGGTAATGAGATTCGCGTTCAACTAGAAGCTCAGGAATGCAATTTTTAGTTAGATCGACCAGTGTCTGCGCTATACTTCTTATACAAATTATTGGTCACACATTCCTTTTGGGCCTCCTGCGGATTTGTAGTCGGATGAGAGTTGTTTACTAGTCATGAGAAAACTTAGCGCAGTCATTACACTCCTTTTGTCACTCGCTGCTTGCACGAGCTCCCCCTTAGATAGACGTCAGGTCGTACTCTACTCTGATGCGGACATGGCGGAGCGAGGCATTCGCAGCTACCGCGAGATGCAGACACAGATACCTGCAACTACAAACGCTAGAGAACTGCAGTATGTGCAGTGTGTCGCCAACTATGTTGTGGCCGCTCTAGATAGCGAAGACCAATCCCGTTTCGATTGGGAAGTCACCGTATTCGACAACGAACAGGCTAACGCCTTCGCCCTGCCTGGCGGCAAGATCGGTGTCTACAACGGCCTTTTCTCCGTAGCGGTCAATCAACATCAATTGGCGGCTGTGATGGCGCACGAAGTCGGGCACGTATTAGCCAACCACAGCAATGAGCGCGCCAGCCAATCGGCACTACGTAATGTAGGCGTCGCGGCGGCACAGATCCTCGGCGCATCGGATACCGCGCTACAGGTCTTTGACGTCGGCTCGCGCTATGGCATCTTTCTCCCATTTAACAGAACTCAGGAAAGCGAGGCGGACGCCATCGGCGTAATCCTCATGGCTGAAGCAGGTTTTAATCCCGAAGAAAGCATCAATCTCTGGGTTAATATGAGCGCTGACGGCGGCCCTAGACCTCCCGAATTATTGTCCACTCATCCTTCGCCTTCCTCGAGAATGGCAGAGCTACGACGTCTCATGCCCCCTGCCAATGCCTTAAGAGACTCAGCCAACAGTCGTGGATTGAGCCCGGATTGCATTCTATTTTAGACCCCACCTGCCCCTCTGGGGCGCGTTTAGACTCGAGAAAGGCCCTTCTAGGTCAGTGAATCTCAAATCTTCAATATAGTAAAGTATTTGCTTTAGTATTTGTCCTTTTGGCAAAACTCCCTCAGGACCAGAGCTGCAACGAAGCTGGATACCTGCAAGCAGGTCATCTAGCTCCTTTTCTCCCAACCGATAGAAACAGAAGATCACCGGTTCGCACATAAGGCATAATGTTTAGCTATAGATCTGTCTCTTATACACATCTCCGAGCCCACGAGACCG
>CAJXQP010000394.1 GCA_913058275.1 uncultured Gammaproteobacteria bacterium
GATGATGGGAGTGGCAACGGCCCTGCTCGTAGCGTTCACACTTTTTCCAGCGATTCTCAGCATTATTAAGAAAGACGAGTCTAAGCACTCGTCGAACCTGCGCCTTAATCTGACATCAGCGTTAGCTGACACGACTGCGAAACTAGATAACAAGATTTTATACATCTATCTCGGCGTAGCACTCATTAGTGGGATCGGGCTCTCACAAATTCGGGTTGAAAATAGCTTCATTGACTATTTTCGGGAGAGCACTGAAATTTATCAAGGCATGTCGCTGTTCGACGAGAAGCTGGGCGGCACCTTGTCCTTCGATGTCGTCGTTAATCTGCCCGCGGCAGAAGATGATTTCGATGGAGGCTTTGACGACGGCTTCGGGTTTGGAGATAGCGACGACAGCAACGAAGACGCTTACTGGTTTACTGCGCCGAAGATGGAGCAGGTTAAGGCCATTCATCAATACCTGGACAACGATCCGCAAACCGGTAAGGTACTTTCATTCGGGGCAGTTATAGAGCTCGCCGAACAACTGAACGACGACCAACCCATAGATGGATTGCTATGGGCGGTGCTCTATAAGCGCATTCCAGAGACGTTAAAGAACACTGTGCTGAATCCGTTCATATCGATCGACGATAACCAGATTCGATTTAATGTACGAGTAATTGAATCCGCGGAAAACTTAAATCGTAATGAATTATTGCAGCGCATCGAAGCGGGCATAGAGTCAGACTTTGGTTTTGCGGATGAAGACGTTCAGCTGACCGGCATACTTGTCATGTACAACAATGTGCTGCAGAGTCTTTTTCAATCGCAGATACTAACGCTAGGCGTGGTAATGCTGGCGATCATGCTGATGTTTCTGTTCTTATTTAGATCTTTCATGATCGCGCTGATCTGCATTATCCCCAACGCGATCGCCGCGGCCTTCGTGTTGGGCATAATGGGTTGGGTTGGTATACCTCTAGATATTATGACGATTACAATTGCATCGATATCAGTTGGCATCGGTGTCGACAATACGATCCACTACATGCACCGCTTCAAGCGTGAGTTTCCTCGCATTGGAAATTATCGCGACACGATGTACTTCTGCCATAACAGCATCGGTCGTGCGATGTACTTCACGTCCATGACCATCGTGGCAGGGTTCTCGATTCTAGCGTTGTCCAATTTCATTCCAACCATTGTGTTCGGTCTGCTGACCAGCCTCGCCATGTTGGTAGCGCTAGTTGGCTCGCTCACCTTGCTGCCGCAGCTGCTAGCGACGTTCAAGCCCCTAGGTCCTGAAACAACACCGGTCACCCAAGGGCTGCCGCAGTCCTAGCTTTGCTAATTTGTGGCGAAAGTGTGAGCATGGCGACAGACTGATTCACGGCTCTAGGTAGAATAAAAGCCAACTCCCAGAAATTTAAGGACTGTTAGTGGTTCGTGTACTGATTTACTTAGCAGCCGTAATGACCCTGATCGCCTGTAGCGAGCAGCCGGTCGAACCCGGATTGGCGGATACTGCAGAAGTTCAAGCATTCATGACCGATGCAGCAGCTGTAGCGAGAGGGCAAGCTATATTCGAAGGCTCCTGTGCCAGTTTCTGTCATGCCGTGGAGCTTGAGGCGCAGCCCGAGGCTTCGTTTCTCTTCGATTGCCAATGGAATCACGGCTCCAGCGATCAGGACATTTTCAACACCATCACTAGTGGCGTAGCCGATACACGTATGGTGGGCTTCGGATCAAACTTCCCCGAGGGTGATGACGATCTATGGAAAGTGATCGCTTATCTACGCAGCAACCAACAAGCCTGTTAGAATCACTCCTTAGTAACACCCTGACTAACAAAATTGACGTATTTTTTGTGCTACTCAATAGCAAACGAGGTTTTTAATGGAAGTGAATTCTCCCGAAGCAGACAAGAAACAAGATAAATCATCCTCAAAGTCGGGATTCATTGACGAGAAGCTATTCAAATCACGTGCTATCACAATCTTTGGCGAGATCAATGACAAGCTCGCTAAAAGCGTCACCGAGAGACTGCTGGCTCTAGCGGCGGACAGTAACGAGCCGATCTCCATCTATATAAGCTCGCCTGGTGGGCACGTTGAATCTGGCGACGTGGTCTATGACATGATCAAGTTCATCAAGCCGACAGTGAAGGTTATCGGTACGGGCTGGGTTGCAAGTGCGGCGACGACTATCTATCTAGCCGCGGCTAAGGAAAATCGTTTTTCCCTGCCGAATACACGTTTTTTAGTGCATCAGCCATCCGGTGGCTCGCGCGGAGATGCGACTGATATCGCTATTCAGGCTCAGGAGATCGTTAAGATGCGTGGGCGTATCAACCAGCTAATTGCGGATGAGACAGGCCAGCCACTCGAGCGTGTAGCGCAAGACACTGACCGGGATTTTTGGATGAGTGCAGCCGAAGCGATCGACTACGGTATCGTAAGTAAGATCGTAAAATCAGTCACTGAAATATAGCTGTCTCTTATACACATCTGACGCTGCCGACGAAT
>CAJXQP010000395.1 GCA_913058275.1 uncultured Gammaproteobacteria bacterium
CCTCGGTCTCGTGGGCTCGGAGATGTGTATAAGAGACAGGGCTATAGGAAGTAGTGATAAGTGGAACTGTAATAAAGTGTGATAAAAAACACTACGAATATAGCGGTAGATTGCCGCACTATTTCCTTAGAATTAGCGGCCGCTACAGCGCCGGAACTTGGGGGATGAGCGTGAATCGCTTGAAGCAGCATATTCCTTCCACTTGCTTGTCGCCCCTGCTAGTCTTTGGCCCCAGTGTCGAAAATGCCTAGGAGAATTAGCGTGCCGTTGAAGTACACGAAATCATTACCTTTGCGTGGATATACGCCTTTCAAATTTGCGTCCCTTCTCGTTTCTCTGCTTGTTTCAGTGTCACTGACAAATACGGCAACTGCCCAGCCCAGCGAACCTGAGCTGCCGCGCCAGATGGCATGGACGGCTTATAATCTGGGATCCACGGGCTATAACCAGGCAGTTGCCATCGGCGCGATGCTGCGCGACAAATACAACGTCACCCTGCGGGTTATTCCGGGGCAGAATGACGTATCCCGATTACTGCCCCTGAAAACTGGTCGAGTCGATTTCACGGCCAACGGTGTGGCAACTTATTTCGCGCAGGAAGGCATGTTTCAATTCGCCAATCCGGAGTGGGGTCCACAGCCTCTGCGTCTATTGATGACCTCCAATGGATTGAGCAATCAGGGCGTGGCGGTAGCTGCAGATACAGGCATTACTAGTTTTGCCGAGTTACGTGGTCGGCGCGTACCCTATGTGCGCGCAGCCCCAGCACTCAATGTGTCTATGGAGGCTTATCTGGCCTGCGGCGGACTGACTTGGGATGACGTTGTTCGCGTCGACTTTCCCGGTTACGACGCGAAGTGGAATGGCGTGATTAATGGCGACGTTGATGTCGCCTTCGGGACCACAGTATCGGGTCCACCATTCAGGCTCGAAGCTTCCCCGCGTGGCATTCACTGGTTACCGGCACCCCATGATGATGAAGGTTGTTGGGAGCGGATGCAGGCTGTCGGTCCGTATTTCACGAAGCACACTGCCACGCGCGGTGCCTCTATTGACGACGAAAATACCCATGAGGCAGGCACCTATCCGTATCCGTTACTGACTACGCTTGCCACTCAAGATAACGACTTCGTTTATTCACTCACTCGCGTAATCAACGAAAACTACGATGAGTTCAAAGACGCCGATCCGGGCGCAATTGGTTGGGCAATCGAGTCGCAGGTTTTTGATTGGGTCGTGCCCTATCACGATGGCGCCGTAAACTATTGGCGCGAAGTTGGGGTGTGGACTGACGAGATTGAGGCGCATAATCAAGCGCTTATTCAGCGACAGCAAGTGTTGGCTGCAGCGTGGACCGAAATGGAAGCACGAGGTATCCGAGATAAGGATGCCTTCGTCGAATCCTGGGCGGAGTTGCGCGCTGAACGTCTGGAGGCAGCCGGCTTCGATCCGGTCTGGCGCTAGGTGGCTACTCAGACTAGAGATTTACCTAAACTACTTCAGTGGTTAACAGGCTTTGTCGCCGTTGCCAGTGCTTTTCTAGCAATGGATTCGCTGCGCTTGTTTGCCGAGAGCCCGCTGCTTGATTTTGTCATCACGGTGCAGAACCATTACTACTATGCGTTGATGGGCTTGCTATTACCGCTCTGTTTTTTAATCTACCCCTCCTTTCGTGGCCCCAAGAGTTACTGGCTCGATAGTATTCTTGCTCTGGCAACATTCGGAGCCTGCTGTTTCTTTTTCTTCAACGCAGAAACTATGTTGGACTATGGCTGGGAATTTTTAGCCCCGTCCTATGCAGTCTGGGTAAGCTATCTGCTGTGGGCGCTGATCATGGAGGGCGTGCGTCGCAGTGGCGGCTGGGTGCTGTTCTTCCTCGTACTGGTGTTCTCTTTCTATCCTGTTGTGGCTGACAAATTGCCTGGGCCGATCTCTGGGATGTCGTCAACCTTATCGGAGACGGCGTCTTATCACGTCATGAGCATCGAGAGCATTCTCGGTCTACCGTTCCGCGCGTATGCGCAGTTGGTCATTGGCTTCCTAATCTTTGGTGTCGCGCTGCAGCATACCGGCGGTGGGCGCTTCTTTATCAACCTGGCATTCGCGACGTTCGGTCATGTGCGCGGCGGCTCGGCCAAGGTTGCGATTGTTTCCAGCGGGCTGATGGGTTCCATGAGCGGCAGCGTGATTACTAATGTGTTGACGACGGGGCAGATGACGATTCCAGCCATGAAGAAGAATGGTATGGAGAAGGAGTATGCCGCCGGAGTGGAAGCCTGCGCTTCGACAGGAGGTGTGTTACTGCCACCTATCATGGGTTCGACCGCGTTTGTCATGGCGACCTTCCTCAATGTTGCTTATACCACCGTGGCTTTAGCCGCGGCGATTCCCGCTCTCCTGTACTTTTTTGGATTGTTCGTTCAAGTTGATGCCTACGCAGCGCGTAAAGGATTGGTTGGCACCCCGCGCGAAGAACTTCCTAGTG
>CAJXQP010000396.1 GCA_913058275.1 uncultured Gammaproteobacteria bacterium
ACGAGATCAGCCTCGGTCTCGTGGGCTCGGAGATGTGTATAAGAGACAGATTGAGAATAACGAATCTACTACTATTAATAGCGGAGAGAACACCGTAGTTATGCAGGGCGATGTTGTTTTCCGCGAACCGGGCGTCATGTTGCAAGGTAGTACAGCCTTCATTGACAACGATGCCGGCTCCAATCGAGTGGAAGATGCGCAGTATGTGCTGCATGACTTAGGCGCCCACGGTAGTGCCGAGAGCATTACCTACAGTAGCGACACAGGCAGCGTAACCATCGAGAATGGCGAGTTTAGTCGCTGCGAGCCCGAGTCTAGGTTCTGGCTATTCCGCGCGAAGAGCATCGAGCTTAACCAAGATGAAGGAGTTGGCTATGCAACCGCGGCAAGCCTACGAATAAAAGGTGTACCAATTTTTTACTATCCAGGCACTCTGCCTTTCCCACTAGGTGACAAGCGCATGTCTGGTTTCTTAGCACCCAGCACCGGATCGACGCGCAGTGGCGGCTTCGACTTCGAACTGCCCTACTACTTTAACCTTGCGCCGCAATACGACGCCACACTCTCGCCTAGACTCATATCAGACCGCGGCGTGCTGACAGGATTAGAACTTCGCTATCTTGCCGAAACCTCACTAAACACTTTGAACATGTCCTATCTAGGCAATGACAAACTGTTCGATGAAACAACTGCGAATGTGCTCGGCTCTGATTCGCCACCAACAGATAACCGTTGGTTTATCGGCTACGATCATTACGGCGCCTATGGCCGCAACTGGTCCAGCTTTGTTGACTACAATGCCGTGAGCGATGAAGATTATTTCTACGATCTGGGCAGCAATGGCCTGAATACGACTAGCCGTACACACCTAAACAGGCAGGCGCGACTAAATTTCAATTCCGAGTATCTGCGCGCAGGACTCAATGTGCAGCGCATCCAGATAATCGACCCGTTTATTTCTTCGATAAACCTGAACCGACCCTATGATCGTCTGCCGCAGTTATATTTTGATACCGACGCCTACTTAGGTGCAGGTTTTCGAGTAGAACTAGGCGGCCAGGTTACTTCTTTCGACAGGACCTTAGATGAGTCACTCTTATCAACGACCCAGTTAAACAACGGTGCGCTCGTCAATGGCGAACGCTTGAATCTAGAGCCTGCAATCAGTTGGTCGATAGAGCAGCCTGGGTGGTTCCTACGAGCCAATGCAAAATACAAGCACGCGTCCTACAAACTGCAGAATCAAGCTACAGCATCGATGGATGATCCAGACGTTGGCATCAGCGTCTACAATTTCGATAGCGGCCTCATCTTCGAGCGCCCTATGTCTGGCGGCTTCACTCAGACACTTGAACCTAGGGCGTACTATCTATTCAGTGAGTTTGAAGACCAAAGCATGCTCCCACTGTTCGATACCTCTGAACTTAACTTCAGCTTCAGCCAGCTGTTTCGCGAAGACCGATTCAGTGGCGGTGATCGCATCGGCGATGCCGATCAGGTGAGCATTGCTATTACTAGTCGCATACTTGATGAGAAAGGCAAAGAGCGCGCCCGAGCGAGCTTAGGCCAGATTCGCTACTTCGATGATAGGCAGGTGGATCTGAGCAACCCCATTCGATCCTGGATACCGCGCTATTCCCCACTAAATCAAAAATCCGCGCTGGCAGGCGAATTTGCTCTATCCTTCTCAGAGAGCTGGCGCCTGAATACTGACGTACAATACAACGAAGAGACCAAAGAACTGAACGAAGGCAGTTTTCAACTTCGCTACCACAGAGACAACGATCACCTATTCAATCTCGCCTATCGCTACCGAAACCTGGTGAATTCGCCTAACTTTATACTGCCCTCGGGCATCGACCCTCGTATCAAGCAGACCGACCTTTCTGCCGCCTGGCCGATAAATCAAACATGGAAGCTACTGGCCAGATGGAACTATGACCACAGCAATTCTCGGAACTTAGAGACCTTTGCTGGGTTCGAATACAGTAATTGTTGTGCGACAATACGGGTTATTGCACGGGAATGGGTTGACGAGGACGAATTGTTTGTCCCTAATATCGAACCGAACCAGGGAATTTTTGTCCAATTCACCCTGAATGGACTAGGAAACATAACCGGCGGCGGCATTAGCAGCCTATTAAGTGACGGTATACGCGGGTTTAGAGAAAATGATGATGAGTAGATGGAGCACTAAAGAAACAGCACCAATGCGACAAGGCGCTCAATCGCTAGTTCACTTCCTGTCGGCAATCGGCTTGGGGCTGGCATTAACAATTGGCACAGGATCAGCCTGTGCACAGCGCGTGTTACTAGATAGGATCATCGCCCTAGTCGACGAGGGTGTTGTTCTGCAGAGCGAGCTTGATACACGTGTTGTTGAAATTCGAGAGAACGCGGCCCGCGCCAATGCCAATCTTCCAGAAGCCGAGCAGCTCAGGAGCGAAGTACTGGATACGCTGATAATTGAAAATTTACAG
>CAJXQP010000397.1 GCA_913058275.1 uncultured Gammaproteobacteria bacterium
AAGGCAGCTGCAGTCAGTCATCGTCCTGATTTAGAATATACATTCAATATTATTGATAGTCCAGAGATAAATGCCTTCGCCCTACCTGGTGGTTATGTTTATGTTAACCGCGGCTTGCTCACTTTTATGAATTCGGAGGCAGAATTAGCCGCCGTGCTTTCTCATGAGATTGGGCACATTACGGCGCGGCATGCGGTTCAGCAACAAGCGCGCGGACGTCTTGCGCAGACAGCAGCAACGATTGGTGGTTTCGTCACTGCGGTGGCGACCGGCAGCGGCTATGTTGGAAACCAGATTAGTGAAGTTGCCTCTATCTGGGCACAGACAGGCTTAAGTGGATTCAGCAGAGAACATGAGCTTGAGGCCGATAGTCTCGCGGCAGAATATCTAGTTAAAGCTGGCTACGATCCAGCCGCGATGATTGAAGTAATTGCCGTGCTTAAGAATCAGGAAGACTTTAATCGACTAGTCTCGAACACAAGTGGAGGCTATCACGGCCTATTCGCAACGCATCCACGAAACGATACGCGGCTGCAACAGGCGATCGCTCAAGTAGGCAATATTTCCGGGAATGAAATTACAGAAGCAGATGATACGCTATTCAGAGAAAACCTTGATGGACTTGCAATAAGCGCGAGTCAAGGATCGCGAGCTACTGATGCGCGCAACCGTTACTATCAGGCCTTACTTGGCTACACCGTCGTGTTCCCTTCCGAATGGCAAATAGACGAAACCACCACGACGGTAACTGCTTCCAATGTAGAACAAGGTTCCATGCGTATCGAGGTGCAACGTATACAGGAAAATGTAGAGCCACGTGTATTTATTAAAGACGAAATGGGTGTAGCGGCTTTGCAAAAATCGGAGAAGCTCGAGCAGTATCGGCTTCTAGGTCATACTGGAATAGCAGTGTCATCTGAGACTGGCAACCTCGAAAGAGTTGCTGCGATCTATCTGGGTCCTAGAGTATTCACCTTCCGTGCTGAGATAACTGATGCAGAAGCAAGTGATGAGATCGATGAGGTAGTACTCTCGTCTATTCGCAGCTTCAGAGCCATTCAACAAGGGGAGACAGCACCTGGAACTGAGGCGAAGATTAAGTTCGTCCAAGCTAGCGAATTCTTCGATTTCTCGATAGTAGCACAATCCAGTCGCATTGCGAACTATCCTGAAGAGTCGCTGCGCCTGCTTAATGGCTACTATCCAAGGGGCACTCCCGAGGCTGGCGAGTGGGTCAAGTTGATCGAATAGTCAGAGCATCCTGCTCTCTTAATCTAGTGGTTACATGCCCAACAGGCCTTCCTTGCCTGATTCAACGCGCTCAACCTCCAATACCGCTCGAATATCACTCCAATACGTTCCCAATACTCAACCACAGAGTTTGTTTTTGACCTGTGCGGGGTTAAACTTGGTCAAGTTCACAATACTGACGCTTAGAAGAATTAGATGACAGCTACAGAAGAAGTTAAAAAACCTTCCGTAAAGAAGAATTCTCTATTGGAATTGAAGGATTTTCTGAGCGATCTGCCCACTCTTCGCAAGCAGGCCTATAAGGAAGGGATGCTTAGTCTGCGTTTAAGCGGAGCGCAAAAAATAGCTGCTGGAATTACCACCGTTAAAGAAATCCTGCGCGTTACCCCAGACAACAGAGACTGAAGGCATTAGCTTTGAGATGACGCAAAAGAACCAAGAGAATATTCTGGTGGTTGGGCCCGCATGGGTTGGCGATATGGTCATGGCGCAATCTCTGTTCATGTGTCTAAAGGAACAATATCCAGATTGTCGAATTTCAGTACTCGCACCAGACTGGACTCGACCACTGCTTGCGAGAATGCCCGAAGTAGAGAAGGGAATTAGTCTGCCGATGGGTCACGGAGAGTTGCAGCTGAGCAAGCGCCGCGCTGAAGGAAGGTCTCTTCGTGGTGAGCAATTTACTAGCGCTATCGTGCTTCCTAATTCCTTCAAGTCGGCATTGATCCCCTTCTATGCAGATATCCCGAAGCGGATAGCCTGGAAGGGAGAGTGGCGTAACCTCTTGCTCAGCGACTGCCGACGCCTCGATAAGAAGGCATTTCCACTCATGGTGCAGCGTTTCGCCGCCTTAGCTTATCCTGACTCCAATGAGCCGCCGGAGCAGATCCCTGAACCCAGGTTACAGTCGGATCCCAAGAGCGTAGCCCAGGCACTGGCTACATTCGACTTGAAGGTAGAGGAAAGGATATTGGCAATTTGTCCAGGGGCGGAATTTGGCGTCGCCAAAAAATGGCCAGCTGAGCATTTTGCGGCCACTTGCAGAACAAAGATAGACGAAGGGTGGCAGGTATGGATATTTGGTTCGGCTTCGGACACCAAAGTTGCTGATGAGATTCGGCAGATGTTGTCAGGCGAGCAAAGGCAGAATTGTGTAAGCCTAGCAGGTAGGACGACCCTAGCTCTGTCTCTTATACACATCTGACGCTGCCGACGAATAGAG
>CAJXQP010000398.1 GCA_913058275.1 uncultured Gammaproteobacteria bacterium
CGGCATACGAGGTCAGCCTCGGTCTCGTGGGCTCGGAGATGTGTATAAGAGACAGCAGTAAGACTTAATTTCTCGGGCCTGAGTGTCGTGTCTATCTCGAGGTCGCTAAGCTCGCTATCAGATATAAGCGTCTTTAAGCTATTTCTTAGAGTCTTGCGTCGTTGATTGAAGGCGGTGCGCACGACAACTTTAAGGCAATCTGGATCTTTTGCGGCAACCGGTAGAACCTTGTGGGGCGTTAGCCGCACTATCGCCGAATTTACTTTAGGCACAGGAGTGAAGGCCTGAGGAGATACGTCAAACAACTTCTGGGCCTTACAAAAATACTGCAGCATCAAACTAAGTCGTCCGTAGTTCTTATCGCCTACGTTAGCTGACATGCGCTCTACCACCTCTAGTTGCAGCATGAAGCTCATGTCCTCAATTTTCTCGTAGTACTTTAGTAAGTAGAAAAGAACGGGAGTTGAAATATTGTAAGGAAGATTGCCGATGATGCGGAGTCGTTTGCCACTCGGCTCAAGATCATTCAGATCAAACTTGAGAATATCGTGCTGATGGATGTGCACATTGTCGTAGTCGCGGTACTGATGCTTAAGGTGCTCGGCCAGATCACGATCCAACTCGACGCAGTCTAATCTTGCGCCCGATTCGGCGAGTTGCTTAGTGAGGGCGCCTTGTCCGGGGCCAATCTCTAAAAGATGGTCGTCACTTGTGGGGCCGATCTTGCTAATAATACGATCGATGACTTGCTGGTCATGAAGAAAATTCTGACCAAAGCGCTTTCGAGCCTGATGCGCTGTGCCTGTGCTCAGAGTTACGTGCACCACTAGGACTGTCTCCAGTGTTTGCTCATTTCCATGGCTGTAGTGATCGCATTAATGAGGCTTCCTGTTTCAGCTTTGCCTGTTGCGGCTAGGTCTAGTGCGGTTCCATGATCGACGGATGTTCGTATGATAGGCAGTCCTAGGGTGATATTACTCGCCGCTCCGAAGCCCTTGAATTTCAGTACAGGCAGCCCCTGATCGTGGTACATCGCGAGAACGGCATCGGCATTGGCGAGGTATTTGGTTGTAAAAAGCGTGTCGGCAGGCAGCGGGCCCACGAGATTTATTCCCTGATCTCGCATCTCCTCAAGGACTGGTTCGATAGTCTCGATCTCTTCGCTACCTAAGTGCCCGCCTTCGCCAGCATGGGGGTTGAGTCCGCACACTAGGATCTTGGGTGTAACAATTCCAAATTTTGATTGTAGGTCGGCGTTCAAAATTTTGATGATAGCGCGCAGTAGGTCTTTCGTGATCGCGCCGGATACTTCGCTAAGCGGCAGATGCGTGGTCGCTAAGGCGACGCGAAGACCTTCGGTCGCCAGCATCATAACGGTGAGGTCTTGTTTGCAGAATTCGGCGAGGTACTCGGTATGTCCTGAGAAAGGAATTCCGGCGTCGTTGATTATTCCCTTGTGAACCGGGCCTGTGACCATTGCATCGCAATTGCCCTCGCTGACTGTCTGCGCGGCTATGCACAGTGTTTCCAGCACGTAGTCCGCATTGGCTTTATCCAAAATTCCTGGCGCTGCACTCGCGCGCAATTGAATGGGCAGCACCGTTAGTTGTCCCGCTTTTGTTTCTGCGGGTTCAGTAGCTGCCTCGAAGGTCTTGAGTTTAAGTGGGAGTCCTAGCTGGGCCGCTCTATCGGTAAGCAGCTTCGGGTCGGAGACGATGACCAATTCAACATCGCTGGGAGGATTCTGTGCTATAGCTATGCATAGGTCGGGACCTATGCCGGCTGGCTCTCCTGGCGTGATAGCTATTCGGTGTGTCACAACGGCCTTCCTGCGAAGCTATCGGGGTGGTATTTCGTGATCTTAGATAGTGAGGTCTGTTAAGTGAAGACGAAGTGAATGCTAGTCGACAAGTTCTACGAAGGCTTCTTCGCGAATCTCAATTAGCCAATTCTGTAATTCCAAATCAAACTTACGATTACGCAACGAGCCTTCGGCCTGATTACGCAAGTAGATTGTGCTCAGGTCGGTTACACGGCGTTCCATAACCTCTGCAATATGCCAGCCATTCGTCGTGCGGAACGGTTCGCTCAGACTATCGATATCAAGAGCATCTATTACAGACGCCATATCTGATGACAGTTGTCCCTCATTGATCCAGTCCATGTCGCCGCCGGCAACGACGGAGCCGGGATCGTCTGAATTCTGTCGTGCCAGTGTCGCAAAGTCTTCGCCGTCTATAATTTTCTGCCGAAATTCGCGAATAGCATCTTCAGTCTGTTGTTCGTCCCGAATCTCATTAGGAGACAGCATGATGTGGCGAAAATTTGTCTGCTTTACCATCTGCTCAGTGCCACCGGCCTTATTCCTTAGTTGAATTAGATGAAAGCCATTTCCTGCTTCAATAGGCCCCTCTACGTCTGTCTCTTATACACATCTCCGAGCCCACGAGACCGAGGCTGATCTCGT
>CAJXQP010000399.1 GCA_913058275.1 uncultured Gammaproteobacteria bacterium
CGAGATCAGCCTCGGTCTCGTGGGCTCGGAGATGTGTATAAGAGACAGTCGCCACCCTCTCGATGATCGTTGTAGGTTCGGTAATCGATAACCGGTGTCGAGGCTAAGCCCGCCCCACCGAAAAGCACTCGCCCAGACTCGATCGCTCGCTTGCTGGCCTGTGAATCCGCTCGGTGTCGTTCTGGCACATGATTCATATCACGGTCGAAACCACCGATTCCCTGATTTAAATCTAGGAACTGCTGCGCGGTGATGGCGCTTTTATTCAATGCTAGCAGGCCATACTGCACGCCGACGTTGTCGAGTGGCCGCTGTGCTAGCTGCTGCGTCGTAGCAACAGGATTCGCGATGGTTCCATAGACATTTATCGTATGGTCATAGACAGTTGCACGGAGTCCGCCAGGATTTGCGCGTGAATACAATTCATCCGTTAGTGCCGGAATGCTGATCTCACCGCCCTGTTCTTCCAATGGTGTTTCGATATTATAAAGTGGGTCTAAACGCGCCGCGCCGCGACTCAGATTCGCGATAGACTCCCAGACACCAAAGCCTGACACCGCGCGTTGTTGCTCCTGGGTAAATGTCTCCACATCGATCGTACTAAAATAGTTATGCAGTAAACGCGCGTCGGCAAGTGTAAAAATGGTGGCAGTGGTTACATCGGGAAAGCTAGAAGAGACGATGATGCCATCGAACACGCCGGGGTAGTTGTCGGCGGTTTGATGGGATTGATAGGAGCCGCCCGAGGCGCCAGTTGCAATCGTGTAGTCCGGCTCACCGTAGTGTTCGATGAAATGTTCTTTCACCATGATATGGGTCTCGGAGGCTAGCAAGTCATTGCAGTTCTGGCCGAACACGTTCAGCGTCGCCGATGTCAGCGCATAACCCTGTTCGAATAGACCGCGGCGCATTACACCACCCGTCCTGTCTCCCTGCTGATGCCAACCGGCTCTGCAGCCGCCGCCATGGGTATACACCAATTTGTTATTCCAATAAGGACTGCGGTTCCATGGGTCTAGTGAGGACGAGCCATTTAGCGGATTGTGCAGCATGGCTATTTCGTAAACTGCCCGGTTCGCCGTGCCGGTTTCGACTCGCACAATATAGGGTTGATCAACCTGATCTATGACGGTAATTAGACCCACGTCCTCCGGCAATGAGGTTTCAGCTGCAAGGAGCAAGGGCTTGAACACCTCATCCAGAGTTGACCAATAAACATAGTCAACACGAGTCGGAATCGTACAGTTTGCATCTAGCGCTATACCTAGCGTATCACCCGCTACTGTCACGAATTGTTCGGTCTGACAAACGTAGGGCTGCTCATGAGGCCCGGATATGATTGGCCCGCTTAAGGGGTAACTGGTCAGGATAAGCGACTCGTTCAGCTGCGTGCCACTAAGCTGAGCCACTAAAGTGCTGTTGCCTTCCGGTAGATCAGTTAGCAAGGCTTGCAGCGTCGTTGCCGCCGTCTCTGTGAAGTTGCCAGTAATATCGCTACCGTTGAGGCTCATCACAAGCTGACTCGAATTGAAGGATGCCGCAAATGAGACCTCCACCAACACATCGCCTCCGGTGACTAACCAAGACTTGGTAGATACAGCGCGCAGCTGAATTCCCACCTCATTGTTCTGTTCAATGCTGCCCTGCTCAGAGCCTCCCACATCACCACTGTCTGAAGTAGCAATGGATTCTTCCGAGGAACAAGACAGCAATACGCTGGTTAGAATCAAACACAGCAGCGTTCTAAAGAGCGGGGTGTTTGCGCAGAATTGACTGGCTGACTGAGACGGAAGACTAGGGAGAGACATAAGCGCATTCCTCAGGAGTGAGGCGTTATTCTGGCGAGCATTGCGGCCAATGTAAAGCAATCGCGTCCTTGCAATGAAGCATACTAATTCGGCCAAAAGCAGTGTTAGAATTGTCCCTCGACGAACCAAGACATAAGTCGAGCAAGTACGAAAAATCTACAGGTATGGAATATGGACGATAAGAATTCGATTAAGATGGTTGAAGTAGAAAAAGACGGTAAGGTAATACAAGTTGCCCTCGATAAGAAGTGTTCAAAGTGTACTAAGTCTATTTGTTGCAACTCGATTAATCAGAAGATCCCTGCTCCGAAAACCAAGGAAGATTTTGACCACCTGCTCTGGCAGGTATCCCATGAAGGCATCAATATCTTCAAAGACGCCGATGGCTGGTTTCTGCACATAGAGACTAACTGTAGTCACCTGCTACCACATGGTGTTTGCGGCATTTATGAAACTCGCCCCTGGGTATGCCGTGAATACGACAACGACTTTTGCGAGTTTGACGAATCCATCAAGGACGCGAGCGAATTATTCTTCTCCACGCACAAAAAGCTAGAGAAATACTGCCGCAAGCGATTTAAGAAATGGGATAAGCGCTTCAAGATTT
>CAJXQP010000400.1 GCA_913058275.1 uncultured Gammaproteobacteria bacterium
CGGTCTCGTGGGCTCGGAGATGTGTATAAGAGACAGGTTTCACTCAGGGCGCTGCGAGTAAGAAACGAAGAGGGGTCGAAATATTCTTGCGGATTATTGCCAACGAAAACCGATTCGTCTTGATCTGGCGCGGCATCAGCTTCTTCTGAGATTAGGAAATTGTCGATGGCCTCAAATACATTGAGGCAGGCTCCGCAGCGCACTCTGCCCGCAGCAACAGCTAACACACGAGAGTTCGTGTTGAAGGTAGATTCACAGGCTGGGCATTGAGTTACATTGAACGACATGCGGCAGTACTTCGGGCGACAAGTTAGCTGGGGATTGTAGGTCAATCCCTTTGTCTTGCCTACAGTAAGCTCAACCCGCTTGCTAATTCAGGCGGATGCCGCTTAATCGCGCCCATTCCTCGCTCAGTACCGCTTCGTCCATCTCAAACCAGGAGCCGTAATGCTCAAGTAATTCGTCAGCCTGTTCCGCTAATAAGCCAGACAGGGCGA
The DNA here is from genome assembly GCA_913058275.1 of uncultured Gammaproteobacteria bacterium. Lineage (GTDB taxonomy): Bacteria > Pseudomonadota > Gammaproteobacteria > Pseudomonadales > Pseudohongiellaceae > UBA9145. The sequence goes on from CAJXQP010000400.1 coordinate 498, forward strand.
TATGGCCCTTGGGTTTTACGAGATGAGAGAGGTCTTCGGCAAGCTGCATGAGTGGCTCGGCGAGTATATTGGCGATGAGTATGTCTGAGCGAAGCGCTGCCCTGTCGTCAGGCAATTGGTCGGGCAGGTAGGTCTCGATAACACCCTTTCGGATGTTGTTGCGTTTCGCGTTCTCGATGGTGGCTGTAATAGCCTGAGGATCATTGTCTACAGCGATGACGCGTGTTGCTCCTAGTAGAGCTGCTGCGATGGCGAGAATGCCGGAGCCGCAACCATAGTCGATAACTGTGTTGTCATTGCGGATGTTCTTCTCCAGCCACTGTAGGCACATGCTGGTAGTCGCGTGACTGCCGCTACCGAAGGCGAGGCCGGGGTCGAGCATAAGATTGACGGCACTTGGTTCAGGCGGCTCCTGCCAGCTGGGGCAAACCCAAAGGCGTTCGCCAAACTGCATGGCTTTAAAATCTGACATCCAGGATCTCTCCCAGGCCTGATCTTCTAGGGTTTCGAGAGTCAGAGATTCCTTGTCTTCAATTGCGGGGTGTTGTTGGAGTAGGAAAAGCAAGCCATCAAGATTTTTTTCTTTCTCAAATAGACAGACCAGATCGACAAGATCCCATAATGGAGTGCTACCTGGCACCGATTGAAATACCGGTTGATCCTCAGCATCCAGATAGCTTATTGAAAGACCGCCATAATCCAGAAGCAGTTGTTCTAGAGGTTCTATCTGATCGGAGCGTACCTGAACTCTGAGCTGTTGCCATGCCATAGTGAGAAGACTCTGGGAGTTCTAGGATCCAAGCTTCTTTTCTAGATAGTGAATATTGACACAGCCCTTTTGAAACTCGGTATCGCGCACGAGGTCTTGATGGAGTGGGATATTGCAGCGAATGCCATCGATTAGCATCTCATCCAGAGCTATCTGTGTGCGTTTCAGTGCTGCTTCTCGAGTGTTTGCGTGGCAGATCAGCTTGGCTATCAATGAATCGTAGTGGGGTGGAACGCTGTAACCGCTATAGAGGTGTGAATCGACACGCACTCCGTTGCCGCCCGGAGCGTGGAACATCTTTATCTTGCCTGGGCTGGGCATAAACGTCACAGGGTCCTCGGCGTTGATCCGACACTCGAAGGCGTGTCCTCGGAAATGGATATCCTCTTGCGCATAAGACAGCGGCGCGCCGCCGGCTATTAGAAGTTGCTCTTTAACGATATCTACACCGGTAATCATTTCTGTAACGGGATGCTCTACCTGTACGCGCGTATTCATTTCGATGAAGTAGAACGCTTCATCTTCATACAAAAACTCTAGGGTTCCAGCGCCTCTATAATTCATGTTCTTACAAGCTTGAATACAAGTCTCGGCAACCTTTGCGCGAATTTCGTCAGGAATGCCCGGAGCTGGCGCCTCCTCCAGTACTTTCTGATGGCGTCGTTGTAAAGAACAGTCACGATCGCCAAGATAGAGCGCGTTGCCTTTGCCATCGCCGATAACTTGGATTTCCACGTGGCGCGGATTCTCCAAGAACTTCTCCAGATAGACGATGCCGTTTCCGAAGAAAGCCTTGGCCTCGGACTGTGTGACGAATATGGCTTTGAGTAAGGCCGCCTCATTGTGCACAACGCGCATTCCACGGCCACCGCCGCCCGCTGTTGCCTTGATAATGACTGGGTAGCCAATCTCTTTGGCCAAGGACAGTGTGCGCTCGTTGTTGTCGTCTATGGGGCCATTGGAACCGGGCACAGTTGGTACGCCAGCTTCACGCATTACTTCGATGGCTGAAACCTTGTCGCCCATCAGGCGTATAGTATCGGCAGTTGGGCCGATAAACGCGAAACCGCTGTTCTCGACTTGTTCGGCGAAGTCAGCGTTCTCTGCGATGGAAGTGACCGATGCCGATGCAGTGCATCCTGGATAC
>CAJXQP010000401.1 GCA_913058275.1 uncultured Gammaproteobacteria bacterium
GGTGTGTAGGTGTTCATAAGGCGAAATTGACACTCGACGCCGCTTCTTATGGGCCCGCTGATGTTGAGTTCCAGATCTTGTCAAATCACAAAGATCAGGTAGAGGAAATGCCGGTAGGAGCAAAATTGCTTGCCAGTACTGCTACGTGCCCAATAGCGATGACGCAGCTGGGAGAGCATATTCTCACGTTTCAGGGTCATGCCGAATTTGATAAAGGCTATGCTTTGGGTTTGCTCAATATGCGCAGGGAAATTCTGGGGGAGTCTGTGTACCATGCAGCCGTAGAAACTTTGCCGCAGGGCACAGACAATTCTCAAGTAGCACGCTGGATTTTGGATTTTATGGCGAACTAATAGGGCGTATCACCATCAATGGTAATTCGCTCCAACCTTCGGTGCGCTGGAAAATAATCATTAATCGGTTTGTGCTGTGTACTGCGATTGTCCCAGATCGCAATAGAATTTGGTTGCCACTGAAAACGGCAGGTAAATTCTGGCGTGGTTACATGCTCGAATAGAAATCTCAATAAGGCTTCACTTTCTTTTTTACCAACACCAAGAATACGAGTGGTAAATAGAGAGTTTACAAAAATAACTTTCTTGCCACTTTCTGGGTGCGTGCGAATCACTGGATGTTGAACCGGTGGATTTTCGGCTACTGCTTGGGCCAGTCTCTCTCTTCCACCTGACTCTTCCAGACTTTCTTTAAAGCCATAGCTGAAGTCGTGTTCTGCTGTTAGTTCGCTGAGGAATTTCTGCATCGATTCAGATAGGCCATCAAAAGCGGCGGTCGTGCTAGCCCATAATGTATCACCGCCTTGGGGAGGGCAAATCTTTGAATACAGAACAGCACCAAGGGGAGGGTGCACACGGAATGTCATATCTGTATGCCAGGCTTCAATCTTGCTTGGCTTCTCAGCAGTGCTCTCCAAAACAGTAATTTCGGGAAAGCCTTCAATTGTGTCGTAGGCCGGGTGGGTTTGCAGGGGGCCAAACGATTCTGCCAATGCCTTGTGCTGAGCAGGGCTGATATCTTGATCGCGAAAGAAGATAACCTGATGCTTGACCAGTAAGCGCCGAATTTCTTGATAAGCATCCGCAGATAAGCCTTGGCCTAAATCCACGCCGTATAGCTCCGCCCCTAGTGCTCCGGCCATAAGTTTTACTGTAAACATGCGGTCCCTCAATATATTTCTAGCTAAAGGGGCATTTTAGACTGCTTTTATCTGACTGCCTAGTTGTTAGCGGAGCTACGGCGAGGTAATAATTCTAGTTTTGCCGCATATTTGACTCTGGAATAATTAGGATCAAAGTAAAAATACAGTACTTTTATGAATTGGACGGTTTCGATAAGTATACTCGACTCCACCTTTTTTCTGCTTATTGTTTCACTTGCTAAGTCCCAAAGCTATCCATTCAGGATCAGTCGCCCGGGATGAAACTGCCACAACAATATACTGTTTTCCTTCATGCATATAAGTCATGGGCGCGCCAGTCGTACCGGCTGACAGATCTATTTCGAATACAGTGTCACCAGATGATTTGTCGAATGCTCTAAATAGCGTTCCCCAACGCCAGGACTCATCATAACCAGTGTCGGCACCATCATAAGAACCGCCACCACCTGGCACAGTTCCGACAACGGCATCACTGCCTTCTCCAACGAACAAGAGTGACTTGGTTACTAGCGGAGCGGGTCGGTTGGGAATTCCTAGCGGAGGAAGATTTAAATTTCTTAACAGGGGGTGGTCACGAGGCCCATCGCCATTCGCTACCGACCATTCCAGTTCTCCTGTATTCATATTCAATGCTGTCACACGACCATAAGGGGGCTTTGTCAGAGGAAGCCCCTGAATCGTCGGTGCGCTCGGTGACCCCTGAGCTATCGTATGGGTCATGGTTGCTGAGTCAGAAGTGGTGAGGGCGATTCCCAAATTACCTGCTTTGGTATAAGAAACAGCAAAGTACATTCCAGTTTCAGGGTCGAAAGCGCCAGTGTTCCAGTTTCCGGCACCCCAGGTGCTGGGCACCGTAAGGGTTCCCTGATTGCCTTCTTCGATCCACGGGGAGGGTGGCGTGTAGAGAGGACCAAGAGTGAAATTATCGATAAGTTCGAGAGCTTGATTATGTAATGCTGGCGTAAATTCAATCAAATCATCAAGTGTTATTCCCTGGCGATCGAAAGCGGGAGGCTTAGATGGGATAGGTTGCGTTGCGGAAGTTGCTTCGCCTTCGACAGTGGATTGAGGAACGGGTGTTTCTACAATTGGCCATACCGGTTCACCATTGGTGCGATCGAACACGTAGACAAATCCGTTTTTGTTCGCCTGCATGACAGCCTTGATGGTGCGACCGTTTACTGTGATGTCACCCAGTATAGGCTGTCTCTTATACACATCT
>CAJXQP010000402.1 GCA_913058275.1 uncultured Gammaproteobacteria bacterium
CGAGATCAGCCTCGGTCTCGTGGGCTCGGAGATGTGTATAAGAGACAGGTGTTTAAGAACCTGAATGTAATGGCTATCGTCCAGCGGATAAAAGGTAATGCGTAGATAGCAGGCTGATTCTGTCTATGGGTTCACTTTGAAATCGGCTCATCACATCCCGGGGCTGAAGTAGGTCCCAATTAAGTGGGGCAGAGTAAAGTGCTGTAGCGTATAATTGTTAGGCCCTTTTTTGTGATGGCAGCATGCTCTAATGCAATATCATCCATCCTCTGTTTCTCTTCTATTTGAGTCATCAAATTACTATGTAAAAGTGGAATCCAGGTTTCGGTTTCTGCTCCAAGGACAGTCATGAATAATTCTGATCAAAGCCAACGTTTCCTTTTTGAGGATCACCCTATTCGTGGCCAACACGTCTCATTAGATCAATCCTGGCAAGAGATTGCCCAGCAAGGGGGGTTAGAGGGGAGGGGATTAAGCTTATTAGGGGAGGCGTTGGTAGTAGTCGCCCTTTTGGTGGACACACTTAAGATCGAAGGGAGCGTTACCCTTCAGATTCGCGGCACAGGGCCGCTGGAGCTTCTGGTTGTAGAGGCAAACTCAAAACATGAGATCAGAGGCACTGCTAGGCAGGTAGGCGAGATTGATGAGCAAGCGGATATCCAGCAGATATTTGGTAGTGACGTTTTGGTGATCACCATTAAAACGGAAGGTGCTGAGCCCCATCAAGGAATCGCACCACTGCGCGGTATAAAGCTGTCGGACGCGCTGGAGTACTATTTCGCCACATCCGAACAGCTGCCTACACATTTTTGCTTAACTTGCGACGCGAAAAATGCAAGTGGCATGTTGATCCAAAAAATACCGGGCAAGCTTAAAGACGACGATGCTTGGGATCGCGTATTGCATTTGGCTGCCACCGTCACCGATGACGAATTGCAAAGACTAGCTTTAGGAGATCTCTTGCGGCGACTCTTTAATGAAGAAACATTACGACTCTTTGATTCTCGCACTATCAAGTTTGCTTGTAGCTGCTCGCGAGAACGCACCGCTGCGATGTTGCTTTCTCTAGGCAAAGCCGAGGCAAGCGAGATACTTGAGAGCGAAGGAGAGATCTCGGTGAGTTGTGAGTTTTGTAGTGCGAACTACAGTTTCGATCAAATAGATGTTGAACAGGTATTTGGTGAGGGTGGAGCAGCGCCACCGAATGCGACGACTCACTAAAATCGACTCAAAGTACTAGGTTTTTATTTTCACATTTGTTTTTATAAAAGTGCCGGCGAAGTAGCAGGTCTAATTGTATTCAAGGAGTACATATGTCGGTACTGACAAGAGGGTGAGATCGCGGAATTACTTACCAAGGTTCAGTTCGGCGAGTGATGCTGGGATCAGCCGGTCGTATCAAGACCTTGGTCACCAGCGCGATACCCAACAACACCGGCATCAAAATCATCGAGGAATCGCAGATGCTGCTAGTTGCTTCGGAACTTGCAGATAAATCCAACCTACCCAGCATTAAGCAATTCTGCGATATTCCCTATAGACCGGTGTCCAGAAGTTGCGCTCGATCGAGGCAAGCAGTTCATCGTCAGTTATTTCCCGCGCAAGGTCCTGCGCAATTGCAGTCTTGGCAACCGCAAATGCAATCTTGCGGCTGATCTGTGGCAACGCTGTCAGCGGAGGCAGTACTGCACTGGATTGGTCTTCTTGCCCCGGCGACAGTTCGGCTAGAGTCGTACTGGCGACCATCAACATCTCGTCGCTCACTAGCCTGGCTTTACAGGAAATAACGCCGAGGCCGACGCCTGGGAAAACATAACTATTGTTACATTGTGAAATTTCAAAAGCTTCACCGTTGTGTTCGACTTCCTCGAATGGGCTGCCGGTGGCAACAATAGCTTTGCCGTCAGTCCAAGCTACTACGTCCTGCGGATGTGCTTCCACATGTTGAGATGGGTTGCTTAGCGGTAGGATGATCGGGCGAGGGCAACCTGCGAGCATCTGCCGAATCACTTCTTCGGTGAACAGCCCGGGTTTGCCTGAGACACCGATAAGTATGTTTGCTTCAGTATTGCTGATTACATCCATCAGGTTGGCATAGTCACTGTCCGAAGTAAGTTTCCACTCTTTTACAGCGGATGATGATTGTGCCAAGCGTTCTTGAAAATCGAGCAAATCGGTCATGCCCTGGGTTAGCAGGCCGAAGCGGTCGACCATGAACATCCTGGCACGTGCTTGTGCACCCGTGAGGCCTTCGATAACCATCGCGTTGATAATGAGTTCGGCTATGCCGCAGCCCGCTGAGCCAGAGCCCACGAATACGACTTTCTGATCCCGCAGTGCTTCGCCTTTCTTTCGGCACGCTGAGAGAAGGGTTCCCAGAGTCACCGCCGC
>CAJXQP010000403.1 GCA_913058275.1 uncultured Gammaproteobacteria bacterium
TCGGTCTCGTGGGCTCGGAGATGTGTATAAGAGACAGACGTAGGATCTTTAATAAATCGTTGCCGATTCCAAACGAGCTTGCCAACGTAAAGCTCATTATTGAGCACCCCTGTTCCGCGGCGCCAGTTTCCGTTAATTGTTGAGGGGCTCCATTTTCCGCCGTTTGGGCCACTAATTCTTTCTTTGTTCAGGCGATGCGCTATAGATCTCGCAGATGCTCCATTGCTGTATTGGGTAAAGATCTGGCGAACTATCTCGGCTTCTTTTGCATTGATCGTCCTATCGCCGCGAATAGGAGTGCCGTCCGCCCCCCTTTTTTCAACGACGTCATACCCGTAAGCTATCCCACCTCCGGATTTGCCCTTACGAATACGTCCCTCAAGACCTCGACGCGTTTTATCGGCCAAGTCTTTCAAGTACAAGGCCGACATTGTGCCTTTGAGGCCGATGTGGAGCTCGTTGATCTCACCTTCAGAAGACGTGAAAATGGTAACACCGGCGAAAGACATCGCCTTGTGAAAACCGGCAATGTGTTCTTGGTCGCGGCTTAACCGGTCAATACTCTCTGCAACAACAACGTCAAAGGCGCCCGCTCTGGCATCATTGAATAATTGCTGGTAACCCGGGCGTAGCAGAGATGCACCACTTACTCCATGATCCGTATACTTTTGGGTAAGCTCCCATCCCTTATCAATAATGAGTCTTTCTGCGAGCCTTATCTGGTCCTCTATCGAAGCATCGCTCTGCAGATCACTTGAATATCTGGCGTAGATGACGGCTCGCTTGTGCATTACATGAGGTCCTTAAAGTGATGGAATGGCAACCTGTCTGTTTCAGATTTCTCTGCAATTGGTTCCATAGTTTGAATTTCATGAATAGTTGACATCAGATTAGCGCCTGCAGCAAGCATTGATGATTGCTCGTAGTGGCTCAGTGTTGTTGTTAAGTTGCTGTGACCTAAGATGCGACTTGCTGCCAGAATGTTTTCAGGTGCGTCGCTGGAGATTGCGCTCGCTGCGCAATCGCGAAGAAGGTGTGGATTAATGGGAGCGCCCAACAATTCGGTCGAAATCCTAACAATGGCGTAATAGAAGCCATGATCAGACATGATTCTGCAGCGATTGGTCAGCCAGAGCGGCCCTCGTAGAAAGGGCACCGCTTCTAAATTTAGAAGCGGCTGCTTAAGCAGAACTTGACGCTCAGTTGTCAGGTAACGATTAAAAACGTGCATAAAAGCGTGGTTTTGGGGCAATGTAAAAGCGATCGCCTCGCCATCTTTGGTTTCTTCGCCCGGAATAACGCAGTGCCAAATCCCGTGCTCGAGAGTCAAGTGTTGGCCGAGTATTAGGTTTGAGCTGTTTCTTCGGCGTAGAGGCCGTAGGGCAAGCAAGGCTAAAGCTAATGCATCGCGATAACGTGATGACTGGACCATGTTAGGTGTGGCGCTTGAGATTATGAGTTCGCGCATGAAGCAGAGGCACGCTTGCCAGATTTCATGGGGAGGCTTTATTCGAGAATTTTTCTTGCGTGACGGCGAAGCCCGCAACTGCATATTCGACGAAATTTTCCTGAGCAAGGTCAGGTCAGCCGACGGCTCCATTACACGGATGGCCTCAGTTAGATCGGTAAGTCTCGAGGCTATCGTCTGAGAAGCTAACCCTTGCGCTTCGAGTCTTGTGATGAACGAGCGCAAGCTGTTTTCATTGACTCTGCTGGAAGGTTTACTCGTTTTCGCACAACTCAGAAGATTTTCGGCATCAAGATGGAAGATCCACTTTCCGTACCCTTTTTGAACTTGTGTTTTGGTGGCTGCGGCCCAATGAGATGCAGCACCATCCGGGTCAAGAAAATTTCCGACGCTAATAGCAGCTGACCACAATCTTTTGTCTCCGTCAGGCCAAAGATCGAAACAGATAGACGTAGGATTTTTTCTGCTCATTTGCGACCCCCAAAGAATTGTAAGGGATCCATGAATGGAGGCTCGGGCATTTGATTCAGAGCGCTGCGGGCCTTAATGGGTGCTTGTCGGTGCTCGATAATCACCTGATCATAGAGAGTAATAGCCGCTTGAGTTTCCGCTCCAGCATAATGACTATAGGTTGTTGATAGTGACTTATGGCCTAGGACTTTACGGACCACTTCGTAGTACCCAGGTTTAGAATCTAAAAGAACCTTTGCGGCCGTGTGGCGGAACTGATGAGGAGTCAAACTAATGCCAGCTTCGTTCCAGAGAGTATTCCTGATCTGATTGCGTAAAGCAGAGCAATCTTTAGACTTGCCATTTCTTCCGGGGAATAGGAAAGGAGTTCCCGCGTCGCCCAAGGCTGCTCTGCATCTGTCCTGTCTCTTATACACATCTCCGAGCC
>CAJXQP010000404.1 GCA_913058275.1 uncultured Gammaproteobacteria bacterium
ATCAGCCTCGGTCTCGTGGGCTCGGAGATGTGTATAAGAGACAGGCCTAGTACTGCACGAATCTCAGTTTGATCTGCCGCACCCAGAGCCTGTGCTACTGACCCAGTAGTCCCCATGCGTAAGAAACCGAAGCTCCAGTAAACGAAGGAAAAGATTAACGCGCCGAACGCTATAGCGCCTAAATCAGTCACTGTACCTACGTTGCCGATTACCGCTGTGTCTACCAACCCCAATAGAGGCACTGCCGCATTAGCCAAGATAATCGGCCAAGCCTTCTCGATAAGATATCTGTATGTGATGCAATCTGGATTTTGCATAATCGAATGCGGAGGGTTCTTACCTATAATTAATGAAATTAGAATTGTTCAGTGTAGATTCGGCCAGCCCTGCCTGTTCACTGTTTTCGGACAGTTATGGCGAAAGCTCCAGCAACATGCGACTATCCGAGTCATCCAAACTGGAGTCCAACATGATTGTATTGCACCACCTACGCATCGGCCGCTCAATGATAGCCGTCTGGCAACTCGAAGAATTAGGGATTGATTACGAGTTAAAAGTCTACCACAGAGACCCTGAGACTTTTCTCTCCCAGCAAGACTTAAAGGCAGTACACCCTCTAGGGAAATCTCCGGTCATCGAGGATGATGATTTGATGATTTCGGAGTCCAGTGCAATCACTACCTACCTGTTAGAAAAATACGATACCGTGCATAACTTCGCCCCCGCCCGCTGCGATACTAAAAAATGGGCCAACTTCACACAATGGTTACACTACCCAGAAGGGTCGGTATTCGGACCACTGCTGGTGAAAATGATATTACTTCGATCTGAGGAATCCCACGCGGGTCTAGATGCCTATAGCAAGCGTGAGATAGCACTGCATCTAGGTCATATTTCGAATCAGCTAGCAGACAATAAATTTATTCTAGGTGAGGATTTTTCAGCAGCAGATTTTGGCGTGAGCTATGTTATCGCTATGGCCAAACGACTTCGCCAACTTGAACTTTTCCCCAAACTGGAAGCTTACTTAGAGCGCAACTTCGCTCGTCCTGCCTATCTGCGTGCTGTGGAAAAAGCTGTCGAATAAAATCAACTAATTGCTAGTGATCGCTATTGTTTCCAAGGCTTTTAATTTCCCTGCGAAGCGGGCTTTCTCAGAACCACGGGCATAGCGTCGTGCTCGGACCAGACTTTCTTCTACGGCATCCATGTCTCCCGGGTATTGATTCGCAATAGCCATCTTGTGATAGAAGTAATACTCGCTGTACTGCTTCTCTAAGGCCCTGCGTAGATGCCTGATCGCTCTTGTGTGGTCTCCTTCGGATATACGTTCATCCTCCAAAGCAGAATGGTAGCAGGGGTTTTGTTCGCGAGATGATTCAGCCTTACAAAGTAGGTCAGATAGCGATATTCGTATTTTTTGATGATTAAATCTACAATACTAAGCTTAGGAATTGATACCTAAGAAAATGGGATTAATATAGTTCGAACTTGAAACCAGAAAGAACGCCCCCATTTACGAGGTATGGTTCGCTATACAAACCTCTAAACACCCTATAGATCAGCTTTAGCGATATGACATCGATGTCAGATAGTTAATGAGAAAGACAACCAGGGCAGAACCATGACCGACGCGCTTGAAGCAACCAAGACCGAACCTGCAGGGCTTATAAATACAGCGATCAATATTCTAGTTTCACCCAGTGAAGCGTTTACCGAACTTCAGCAGCGACCGAGCAAACTATTTCCTCTTGCCCTGATTTTACTCAGCACAATGGCTGTGATGTTTTGGTATTACTCTATTGTTGATTTCGATTGGTATATCGATGACACGCTGGCGGCAGTCAATCTCGATGACGAACCAACAGTTATAGAATTCTTTGCAAGTGGCGAAGAAGGACAGTTGGAAACAGCGCGTGAACAGATGGCCTCTATGTCGCAAACCACCTTCAAAATGTTTGGGATTTTCAGCGGCGTTATAGGAATACTAGTTATCTATGTCTTGCAATCGAGTTATTTCAGTCTAATTTCAGCAATATCTGGCAGTGGCCAAAAGTTCGGTGATTGGTTTTCGTTAGTGCTCTGGACTGGCCTACCTTATATGTTGTCTGTAGTGGGTATGGTAACCACTATCGCGTTGAGCCCCAACGGACAACTCGGTGCCTACGATCTAGATCCATTGACCCTGGCCAACTTAGGCATGCAGTCCGGCAACAGTTCTCTTACTGCGATTTTCAATGGCATTAGCCTTTCTATGCTCTGGGGTATAGCGCTGACTGTAATGGGATATAGACCTGTCTCTTATACACATCTCCGAGCCCACGAGACCGAGGCTGATCTC
>CAJXQP010000405.1 GCA_913058275.1 uncultured Gammaproteobacteria bacterium
CCCTTTTTACTTAATATTTAACTGGCAATTTTTATCACATTTACTTAATAGTGCGGTGGCCGCTCATTATCATCTTCATTATCTTGTCCGGCTGTATCTTGAAGAGTCTCAATCCGCTGTAATAACATTTGGTGGCCTTTAGTTAGCACCTCTATTTCTTTTTGCTGCCTAAAAATCTCGTCTCCCATCTCAACATTGGCCATTTCTATAAAAGCCAACTTCTCTTCCAGTGCCTGAAAGCGCTCTTCACTCATTTTTACTGCCCTCAATGCTTTCACTACATTAATAATACGTTTGCCCGCGCAATTATGCACCTGTTGGCAGCCTTTACGGTAAAAATATCCTAATGGATATTGGTCGTTACTCAAATTGCCCTTCAAACTCTTCAATCACCTATGAGGTCGCAACTAATTTTAGTCTTATAGAATACCTCCTTTAAATCATTACCAAGACCCAAAAGGGTGCGAGCCATTCAGCGAAATCATTTACACTATGGTCTTTCATTTTTGGGTGCGCCAATGCTTCCTTCTGCCATTAACTACCATCCTTTTTTCGACTGGCTACAAAACTCTGATTTAGAGTCTTGGCATGAGACCTTACCGGCATTAATTGAGGAACGTCTGAATGGGCGCCGTTGGGGAGATATGCCTGGCTGGCTGGCTGCATTGGAGAGCCTACCGGATATAAGCGTACATCATTCTGACTTTAACGCCGGAGTAACCATAGGGCATACTGCAGATATAACCTCCAAGGAGCTTGATCAGTTGCAACAAAGTCTTATGGGGCTGCATCCTTGGCGCAAAGGTCCTTTTGAGTTATTCGGCATGGCTATCGATACAGAATGGCGTTCTGATTGGAAATGGGAACGTATCTTACCGCACCTACAATCTTTACAAAACCGCCTGATTTTGGATGTCGGCTGTGGTAATGGCTACCACTGTTGGCGCATGCTCGGGGCAGGTGCCAGCCGCGTCATCGGCATAGACCCATCGGCAAAGTTTATCTTTCAATTTAATGCCATTAAAAAATATGCGGGGGCTGAACTACCAATAGATGTACTGCCATTAGGCATAGAACACATGCCGACTAAAATGGCCGCCTTTGATACCGTCTTTTCTATGGGTATTCTCTATCATCGGCGGTCTCCCATGGACCACTTACGCGAATTGCGCGAACTGTTGCGACCTGGCGGTCAACTGGTGCTTGAGACTTTGGTGATTGATGGCCCAGAAGGACAAGTTTTAGTCCCTGAGGGACGCTATGGAAAAATGCCCAATGTATGGTTCCTTCCCTCGCCAGACACCTTGGTGAGCTGGCTGAGAAAGCAAGGTTTTGTCAACCCCCGAGTGGTGGATATCAGCCCGACTAGCATTGAGGAACAGCGCAGTACCGACTGGATGACTTATGATTCTCTTGCAGACTTCCTAGACCCTACTGACATGACTAAAACAGCTGAAGGACACCCAGCACCCATTCGCGCAGTAGTGATTGCCGAAGTACCCTTCTAAATTACTGTCACTGCGATTAGGCTTTTAAAGCCTCATTCGCCGGTACATAGGGATAACCCAAAGCATCCGCCACGGCTTTGTAAGTGACAGAGCCCTTATGGACATTCAAACCATTCTGTAAGTTGGCATTTGTAAGCAAGGCATTAATCGGATCATTAGCCAGGGCAATGGCATAAGGTAAGGTTGCATTATTTAAGGCCATAGTCGCGGTGCGAGCAACGCCACCGGGCATGTTAGCCACACAGTAATGGACAACCTCATCGACAATATAGGTAGGCTGGTCATGGGTTGTTGCCTTTGACGTTTCAAAACAGCCGCCTTGATCAATAGCCACATCGACTACTACAGCTCCTTTTTTCATACGCTTTACCAAATCACTACTCAGTAGCTTGGGCGCTGCTGCACCATGTACGAGTACAGCACCAATCACTAAATCCGCCTCTAAAGCATATTCTTCAATAGCTGCATTGGTGGAGAACACACATCGAGCGCGACCCTCATACTCGTTATCTAACTGTCTAAGACGAGGAATAGAGCGGTCCAAAATAGTCACATCGGCACCCATGCCAACGGCCATCAGTGCAGCGTTGTCACCCACCACACCACCGCCAATGACCAGTACTTTTGCAGGAGCAACACCAGGCACACCCGCTAACAAAACACCGCGACCACCCTGCGCTTTTTCTAAATGATGAGCGCCAGCCTGGACAGACATGCGTCCAGCAACTTCTGACATGGGCGCTAAGAGTGGCAGACCACCGTCTGCATCCTGTCTCTTATACACATCTGACGCTGCC
>CAJXQP010000406.1 GCA_913058275.1 uncultured Gammaproteobacteria bacterium
GAGATCAGCCTCGGTCTCGTGGGCTCGGAGATGTGTATAAGAGACAGGTTGAAGTTGGTAAGACTGTGAACTCACCAGCAAGCCATCCAGAATTTGATACTCCCAAGGGCTTACTAGAATTTGTGCAGCGCCTGCGCAAACTCAGTGGTGGCAAGCCTATTGGATTCAAACTCTGCCTCGGTAAGAAGGTCGAATTTATAGCTATAGTGAAGGCCATGCTCGAAACGAAAATATTACCCGATTTCATAACAATCGACGGGTCAGAGGGAGGCACAGGCGCCGCTCCGGTAGAATTTTCAAACCGATTCGGCACTCCCTGCATAGAAGCCACCTACTATATTAATGAAGTGCTCATAGGGGCGGGCCTACGTGACCAGATCCGATTGATCAGTGCAGGTCAAACGGCCAGTGGTTTTGACCTGCTCGAGAAAATCGCTCTTGGAGCTGATACAGTCAACGCCGCTCGCGCGATGATGATTGCACTCGGATGCGTTCAGGCGAAAGCTTGCAATACCAATGAATGCCCAACGGGCATAGCGACACAAAACCCTGCCAGAGCTAGAGCCATTGTCGTAGACGAAAAGTCTCAACGAGTGAATAACTACCAAAATTCAACCGTGCATGCTTTCCTCGAACTTTGCGGCGCTATGGGCTTCAGTAATCCAGATGATCTGTCCCCATCAGATCTGCTCAGTCGGTCCGAAGGTCGAGGAAAACACTTCGATGAAATATACGAACCCTTGCTCGAAAATCAATTGCACACAGACAGCATTCCCAACAATTACCGCGACGATTGGCACAAGGCATCGGCCGACCATTTCTAGCCATTGACTCATAGGCAGGGCTATACTAACTATCTCGCTGCACAGCGATCACTTGTGTTGCTCGCGAATATGTAAATGGAGGGTCACTCATGCGCTCACGCCTGCTATTGTTTCTAGCCATCTTATCGGCAAGCAACTTACTGCATGCCGATCAAACCGATGATCGTCTAGACGATCTATTCGCCGCTCTCCAAGAAACGGAAAATATTCGCACCATTGCCGTCACCGAGAGCCAGATATGGGAGATCTGGTTGCAGCATGCCAACGCCGATGTTGCACAGCTTATGCTCGTAGGCACACAGAGAATGAACACACAACGCTACGCGGAGGCGATGGTTGTTTTTAATCGTCTTACTGAAAGCTTTCCTGTCTATGCAGAAGGTTGGAACAAGCGTGCCACCTTGCACTATGTGTTAGGAAATCTCGACGCGTCGGTTAGTGATATTGAGAAGACCCTCGAACTTGAGCCAAGACATTTTGGCGCTCTGTCCGGACTCGGTATGGTATTCATTCAAAGAAAGGAATTAAGCAAAGCAAAGAGAGCCTTCGAGGATCTGATCAAGGTGCACCCTAACAGCCCAAACGCGCAACAGAATCTAGAACTCGTCGAAGAGCAGTTGCGCTTCAGCGTTATCTAAAGATTTCTGCGCACATAAAAAAAGGGTCGCTAAGCGACCCTTTTTTTATGTCTATAAAACTTACTGACGTGTAGCAGAAACGGCCATCGCGCCGAAGTCACTACCGAATTCACCAGTCAGTACATCGCCTTCAGCAGATCCAGTGAAATCCAAAACGATTTCCTGACCTTGTACTGAAATCTCAGCAGTAAAGGCTGCAGTATTGTCTGCATAAACGATGCCAGAAAGAGGCGCATTCAAGACGTCTGATGCCATCTCACCGCTTCCATCTGCATTCATTGTTAGAACAACAGGAAGCGCACCCAATGGTGAGTTAATTTCTGCTTCCCAAACACCAGCTGCAGGAGGTGGGCCGCCGGCCGCACATCCAACTAATACTGAAAGAGATAAGACTAGCAATCCGCTTAATAGTTTTTTCATTTTAAATCCACCTAGTTAAATAATGTCACTCTCAAAATTTGTTTTACAACGGAAGCTTGGAGTTACCTTCCGGTGCTGCTCGCAGCAGCTCTTGCCCCCCTTCTTCTCAAGAACTAACCATGAGAGGACGCCCCGATTGCGAAACGGTGAGCCCATTGTCCGGTTAATACGCCCTTAGTCAACCGAAAAAACCTAGGGTGCCTCTAATTTCTAACTAAACGGGGTAAAGCGAGCAATTTCAATCGTTTAAGGGAGTACCTAGGCCCTACCTAAGGCACTATCCAGGCAGATTGCCAGCTTAGTCCGGTGCGGGCGAAGCCCATTGTAGCGCTGATTTCACGCTCGATTCCCGGCATATGGGCAGCCCCATAGAATCTGTCTCTTATACACATCTGACGCTGCCGACGAATAGAGAGGTGTA
>CAJXQP010000407.1 GCA_913058275.1 uncultured Gammaproteobacteria bacterium
GAGATGTGTATAAGAGACAGTTCTAGAGTAGTTCAAGCATTGTTTCAGCCGAGCTCACCTTGATCTCGCCGGGGGCTTCGATTCCTAGATAAGTTACCGTACCGTCTTCAACGATCATACCGAAGCGCTGAGCACGCTTACCCATACCAAAACCACTGGCATCTAGCTCAAGACCAATAGCGCTGGTAAAATCGCCATTACCATCTGCAAGCATCAGTATTTCTTCGGCATTTTGATTCTGGCCCCAAGCGCCCATGACGAAGGCATCGTTCACCGACATACAGGCGATAGTATCCGCGCCTTTTGCCTTGAGAGCGTCGGCACCCACTACAAAACCAGGAAAGTGAGTCAGAGAACAACCTGGCGTGAATGCACCTGGTACGGCAAAGAACACAACCTTCTTGCCCGAGAATACTTCGTCACTGCTTATATCTGCCGGTCCATCTGCAGTCATATGCTTGAAATTTACCGATGGAACCTTGTCTCCGACTTGGATCGTCATTACGAACTCCTAATAGTTAGTTTTAATTCAGTTAGCGGATAGTAGCAAATTCGCTGCCATAAGCCCTAAAAATAGCGATGTGCTGCCCTCTTTTTTGAGTTAGCATTCAAGGCCTACACACTCTTGAGCGATTGGCTAGAGCCTCTATGGACACTGTATTCTTTCTGGCCTCCAAGGTTATTTGGGCGCTAATTTCGCCGGACAGCCTAATCGTCATTCTCGGGGTGTCCGCCTGGATCGCCGCTATCTTGAAATGGCAGAGAGTCTCGAGATCCGTACTCGCTAGTTGTGCCCTTCTGCTCGTGCTAATCGGCTTCTTTCCGGTTGGGGAGTGGCTTATCGCACCCTTGGAAAATCGCTTCACGACGAATGCTGCACTGCCAAGTGAGGTGGATGGCATAATCGTTCTCGGTGGCGCTATCTTGCCGCGACTATCAAATACCTGGCAGCAACCAGAGGTTAACGGCAGCGCGGACCGACTCATAAATTTTCTCTATCTCGCCCGACTCTACCCCAATGCACAGCTGGTGTTCACCGGTGGCAGTGGTGCGGTCTCCGAACAAGAGTTCAAAGAGGCTGAGATGGCACAAATCTTGTTCGATCAGTTGGGCCTAGCACAAAGGGCTATTATCTTTGAAAGCGAGTCACGCAATACGTCCGAGAATGCGCGACACAGCAAAGCGCTAGTCACGCCGGAAAGTGACGAGAATTGGCTATTGGTCACATCGGCATTTCATATGCCGCGATCGATTGGTGTGTTTTGTCAGGAACAGTGGATAGTGCACCCTTACCCTGTCGATCACTATTCGCAGAACGGAAACTTACTGCGCTTGAACTTCTCTTTCAGTACAAATCTATCGGTGCTAAGAAGAGCAGTCAAAGAATGGGTAGGGCTGGTAGCTTATAGAATTAGCGGTAAAACCGACCGGCTATTGCCGGGAAGGGCAAACAACTGCGCAGCCACGGTCGTCGAATAGCATCCCTTCGACTCCGTAACTGGCTTAATGACTAGTTCAGGATATTACGAAGTCTGCCCCCCAAATCTTCAACCGCCTCTTCGACTCGTTGCGCACCATCCTGTATTCGACCCTCAACAGACTCTCTTAATCCATCGAGACCGGGAAGATCGTCGGAGTTCAAGATAGAAGCCACCAGCTCCTGCAAGACAACACGAACAGCATTCGCTGCACTGGCCGAACCGCCTTCGGCCCCAATATCTCGAATCTCGATGTCGGCAAGCGTTATCGGTGCGCTTACTAGTGCGGATACGAAGTTCAGCTGCGAACCCACCATTCGAAACTCCCGAATGATAATCTGCTGAGCTGAATCATCCTCCGTTTCGGGATCGCTTGATGGCGCATCCCCTTCGTCAAGGTTATCAAGAAGAGTGCGGATATTGTCGCTGGCAATCTTAGTCTCGTAGGTGATTACAGGCTGCATGATGACTATCGATTCGATCTCCGCAGCATCCGTGAATACTGAATTCACATCAATGCTTACCAAGACTGAATCCAATTCAAAAGCATATTGCGATTCGAAGCCCTCGGGGTTCTCAACTCGCAGGCCAGAGATACTGCCCTGCCCGCTTAGGGGTGATAGTGAAACGCTGTCCACGGTTACCTCCGTCCCCAGCAGGTTTGAGCCAACTACTTCTATTCCACTCTTCACAATGGAATCGAGATAGAAGAACAGTCCGCCGCCCGCAAGCAGCAGAAGGAAAACCACGGAGATTAG
>CAJXQP010000408.1 GCA_913058275.1 uncultured Gammaproteobacteria bacterium
GGACCTGTCTTACTGTGGAGGAAGCGGCTACTTAGGGGATGAATGCGGCACAGTGAGAAACCCCGTGGGACGCAACAAATAATTCGATTTTACAGGCGTATGACATGAAAAAAAAGCTTCTATTAGCCGTCTGCATGGCGGCTCCAAGTTTGCTCTTAGCTGCAGAATCGGTGCATCAGAGTGTCTCGGCGAGCAACCGTGCATTACTGGATCAATACTGCGTCATCTGTCACAACCAGGCAGTGGTCAATTCACTCGCCACGTCCAACGAAGGTCTTCAAACCACACAGCTGCGGAATCTCGGCCTGACTTTGGATACTGAGGATGTGTCGGATTTGGCGGCAAACCCGGAGGTTTGGGAGAAGGTCATCAAGAAGCTTCGAGTGGGTGTAATGCCTCCGCCAAACTATCCGCGCCCAGATAAAGTGCGCTATGACGGTTTTCGCACCTGGCTCGAGGATGAGTTAGACAGCATTGCCGCAAACCGCGCCAACCCGGGGCGTACTCAGGCTTTTCATCGGCTCAACCAAACTGAATATAGAAACTCTATCCGAGACTTGCTTGATCTGAATATTGATGTTTCAGACTTAATTCCGGCAGACGCTCCAGACCAATATGGCTTTGATAATAACGCCGAGGTATTGGCTCTCTCGCCGTTGAGCGTGGAGCGCTATGTCAATGCTGCACATAAGATTGCGGAGCTGGCGATTGGCGCACCACCACGTGGGGCTTCCATCACTACCTACGACGTTCCATTGAACCTGATTCAAGACGATCGACTCAGTGAAGATTTACCTTTTGGCTCGCGAGGTGGAACTGCGATTGAGCATTTGTTTCCTGTAGACGGTGAATATCGGATTACACTGAATCTGCAAACGAACTACGTGGACTTCGTGCGTGGCTTTGATGATGCTAATGAGGTGGAGCTTAGCCTCGATGGTGAGCATCTGCAGACCTATGCGTTCGGCGGCGATGCTCCGGGTATTCCCGCGCCCTATAGTTATGCCGGCAATATTCGCGGCAGCGACGACTGGGAAGAATTTATGATGGCTTTCGCTGATGAAGGTTTCGAATTAGTGCTACCAGTTAAAGCTGGTCCACGAATTATTGGAGCCACTTTCCCAAGGGAGATGTGGGAAGCCGAAGGTGTTCAGCAACCAAGGCTATTCGGTTATCAATTGGCAGTCACGGAATTGCCAGATGGGAACCCAGGTATTGGCAGTGTAGAAATAGAGGGACCCTTGTCAATAGATGGGTCTGGTATTACTCCTAGTCGACAACAAATTTTCAGTTGCGAACCGATTAGCGCTGATGAAGAGCCTGCCTGCGCACGTCAGATACTTAGCTCTCTAGCACGACGCGCCTATCGCCGAGCCGTAACGGAGAACGATGTACAAGGATTGATGGAATTTTACAAACAGGGCCAACTTGAAGGTGGCTTTGAAACGGGAATTCAGTTTGCATTAGAACGATTGCTAGTTTCCCCAGACTTTCTATTCCGCATAGAACAGGATCCGCGTAATGCTGAGCCTGATTCAATGTACCCGGTCACAGATACTGAGCTGGCTTCACGACTCTCCTTCTTTCTTTGGAGCAGTTTGCCGGACGACGAGTTGTTAGATTTGGTTGAGCGCAGCGAATTAAGGGATCCCGGAGTGCTCGAGACGCAGGTAAAAAGAATGATGAGCGATTCTCGCTCCTCAGGCTTCATTGAAAACTTTGTCGGTCAATGGCTTTACTTGCGTAATCTGGATGGTATTTATCCCGATCCTGCTGCTTTCCCTGAATTCGATGAAAATTTGCGTGAAGCTTTCCAGCGGGAAACAGAGTTGTTCATTGATGATCAAATACGTTCCGACCGCAGTCTCCGGGAATTGTTGAGCGCAGATTATACCTATGTCAACGAACGCCTAGCTGAGCATTACGGTATCCCAAAGATTTATGGCAATCGCTATCGAAAGGTGATGCTTGAAGGCGCTGAACGAGGCGGTCTTTTTGGCCACGGTAGCTTAATGATGGTGACCTCCTACCCCAATCGCACCTCCCCGGTACTGCGCGGTAAGTTCGTACTCGAGAACCTACTCGGCGGCCCCCCACCTGAACCGCCCCCCAATGTGCCTGCTCTGGAAACGAGTAACGATGGCAAGCAGCTTACTATGCGCGAAGCCATGGCCATGCATCGGGAAAATCCTGCCTGTCGTGTATGTCATGCA
>CAJXQP010000409.1 GCA_913058275.1 uncultured Gammaproteobacteria bacterium
CACCTCTCTATTCGTCGGCAGCGTCAGATGTGTATAAGAGACAGGCTGCAAGATGATCACTATGTAGTCCGAGGACGAAAAGTCTGGACGACTAAGGCGTTTGAATCTGAACGAGTGCTGCTGTTGGTACGCACGACACCGAAAGACAAAGTGAAGCGCAAGACCGATGGTATGACACTGTTATTGGCTGAGCTGCAAAAGCCAGAAGTTCACATCTCGGCTATTGAAAAACTCGGTCGCAACGCGGTTCGAACCTGCGAAGTAGTCTATGACGATCTAAAGGTTTCAATCGAGGATAGAGTAGGTGAAGAAGGCGAGGGCTTTCGCTATCTACTCGATGGCTTGAACGCAGAACGCATTCTTATCGCCGCCGAATCCATTGGCATAGGCAGGGCAGCACTACGCCGCGCCGTACAATACGCGAACGAGCGCGTCGTTTTCGACCGTCCTATCGGCAAGAACCAAGGCATAGCATTCCCTCTGGCAGAGGCGCGCATGAAACTAGATGCCGCTGATTTGATGACTAAGAAGGCCGCCTGGTTGATAGATAACGGGCAACGCTGTGGAGCAGAAGCAAACATGGCGAAGTGGCTAGCGGCCGAAGCTGGATTCTTCGCAGCCGATGCGGCAATACAGACCCACGGTGGTTTCGGTTACGCGAGGGAATACCATGTCGAGCGTTACTGGCGTGAGGCAAGGCTAATGAAGCTCGCGCCTATCTCTCAAGAAATGATTCTAAATTTTGTCTCAGAACATGTGTTAGGTTTGCCGCGCTCCTATTGATTCAAGCGGCGATTTGCGCGGCCAATGTGGTTGGGCTTCGGCCCGGTTCAGTATCCCGGCTTCTTTTGAGAAGGCCTGCCGCATGGATGCTCAGTTAAACGAAAAGCAGTTTCAAATACCAAGAATATCGACTATAAAACACCCTCATTGAAGCGCATACACTCCACAGGATTACCCATGAGATCTGCAATAAAAAGAACAAAAAATCACGGACTACTGCTCGCAATAGGCCTTCTTCTTAGTCTGTGCCTAAACAGCGTGTCCGCTCAAGAGCTTAGTCAGAACGACGATCCAGAATTCCAGCGAGTTGCACCGTTTCAGGTGTTCGACAATCTCTACTATGTTGGCGCCAAATGGGTCTCTGCTTGGTTACTAGAAACCGATCAAGGGCTGATCCTGTTCGACACGCTGTATGGCGAGCTAACGGACCTCGTAGTCGATGGCATTCGTGAGCTTGGTTTCGACCCTAACGATATTCGCTATGTGGTGGTGACTCATGCCCATTACGATCATATCGGTGGAGCCAAGCGCATGCAGGATGAGTTTGGAGCGGTGGTGTTAATGACGGAGGAAGACTGGGCTATGGTAGATGAAGAACCCGTCTATCAGGCATACCCCAAACCTATGCGCCATCTAATGGTGACCGACAACGGCACCGTGAACCTCGGGCGCACTGGACTGCGCTTCGTCAAGACACCGGGCCATACTGTCGGCGTCGCCTCAACGCGTTTCACCGTGTATGACGATGGCTTTCCCTTTCAGGCCTTTATGTTCGGCGGCGTGGGCCTCAATTTCGAAGGCGTAGAGCGCACACAGATGTACATCGCGAGTGTGAAGCGCCTGCAGCAGATGAACGATATCGAAGTCAATATTCCCAATCATCCAGCCTCCGGAGATGTTTTTGCGCGTTACGAGTTATTAAAGGAGCGCCAAGAAGGCCAGCCG
The DNA here is from genome assembly GCA_913058275.1 of uncultured Gammaproteobacteria bacterium. GTDB lineage: Bacteria > Pseudomonadota > Gammaproteobacteria > Pseudomonadales > Pseudohongiellaceae > UBA9145. The sequence continues at coordinate 1,729 of CAJXQP010000409.1, forward strand.
CATCCCTTTATCGACCCAGGAGGCTATACTGCCTGGCTAGATGAGTTGTTAGTCGCGGCCGAAGCCAAATTAGTCGAAGAACAAGCAGCTGCGGGGCAGTAAGTTAGCTCAGACTGCGTGCTAAGAAGAATTGTTGGTAAGGGGCTTCCAATAATGTTGCTAAAAACAAGTTTGGTTTGGGGTTTTTAACAAAGAATACGGCGGGGGAGTTATTCCCCTGTTTTGTTCCAAAAATTTCCCAATTGTCTATTCCAGCACCTCGACAGCATCCCGAAATTGAACCTTTGCCACTTCACGAAACAGTTCGCCCAATTCTCGATAAAAATTTCGTAGTGGTGAAGTGTCACGCCAGGCCAGGGCATGAATGCGATTAATAGATTCACCTTTTACGGTTAAAACGCTCAGCTCATCACGATCAATGATTTCCGAGCGTATATACCTGTCTCTTATACACAT
>CAJXQP010000410.1 GCA_913058275.1 uncultured Gammaproteobacteria bacterium
CTCTCTATTCGTCGGCAGCGTCAGATGTGTATAAGAGACAGGCATCTGCCCTATCTGCAACTCTCTGCAACTCTCTGCGGGATAGCTTGTCGAACAGGCTTCCGCCACCATCATCACTAAAAGGATCTGCGGCTAAACGGGTAGCTACGCTTGGCGTGACATAGTGATCGCCGTCGTTCACCGCGCGAATCGCCTTCAACAACTCCTCGATGGGAACGCTCTTAGTAATGAAGCCCTTTGCGCCTGACCTCAGCATCTGCGAAGGAATCACGCCACTGGCCACGCTGGAGATAGCTATCACCTTAGATTCTGGGGACAGCTTCAGTATCTCGCGGGTAGCCTCTATGCCGCCCAGGCCTGACATCCGCGCATCCCCGCATCTAGCAAGATTATATCGGGCATCTGATAAATGTTGTTAGGAAGGTTGTTCTCCAAATTCATATCGTTAGAATCAGAATGCGAGAGATATTCTATAACTTCCTCGCCACTACCCAGTTGCCCGATAACGACTATGTCCGGCGTATCACTCAACAGGCGAGCTACACCTTCGCGTCCTAGCTCATGGTCATCAACTAGCAGGATCGATATTTTCTTAAGTGGAGAATTTTGCACGTTTTGATTCCTTTAATACGGATAGAGCCAATCAAATCATTAGTTTTGCAGGACATTTCCGCCAAATTTCTTGCAAGGCTTTATTAGTAACATAGTGTGATGGAAGGCACAAATTGGAGAATCAAAAACGGGAACTGGTTCACACTTCCGAGGCTTGAGGCTGAAAACACCTTGAATGGATTAAAGCTTTTCAGAATTGCTGAGGTAACTACAAAGGAGCTAGATGATCCGAACTTCGGTCTGTAAGGCTATGCCGAAACTCTGCAGGACTGAGCTGCTCATGTCTTGAGCGAGCAAAACCACATCCTCGCCTGACGCATTGTCACGATTTACTAGCACTAGCGCATGATCCTCATGCACTGCCGCGCCACCGCGCTGCCTTCCTTTCCAGCCCTTTTGATCCAGCAGCCAGGCAGCCGGGATTTTAACTAGCTCGGCATCCTCCGTATCCCAGGCTGGCAACTCCGGATACAATTCACGCAAACTCACTAGCTTCGAGCGCGAGATCACTGGATTCTTGAAGAAGCTCCCTGCATTACCAATTTGCTTAGGGTCTGGCAACTTGCTGCTGCGGATAGCACAGACTGCATCAAAGACGCTCTGTGGCGTTGCTTCCTGCCCTACAAGCGCATCTTTCAGGCCGGTATAGCCAATCTCTAGCACGGGCTCTAAGGAAAGCTGCAGCGTCACAGAGAGCACTACCAACTTTTGTCCAAGATCCTGTTTAAAGATGCTATCGCGGTAGGCGAACTGACAATCCGCCTTAGACATGTGGCGGATCTCACCAGTCTTTAAATCAAAGACCTCTAATTCCACGAAGAATTGGTCTAGCTCTACTCCATAGGCTCCGATATTCTGAATCGGCGCGGCGCCAACAGTACCGGGAATAAGTGCTAAATTTTCAATGCCATACAGAGAATTTTGCAAGCAAAACATTACGAGTTCATGCCAATTTTCACCCGCGGCGGCTCGTAACATGCCTGCCCCGGGCAGAATCTGTCTACCCCGATTGTTCATATACAAAATCAAACCCGGGAAATCATTTATAAATAACGTATTGCTGCCCTGACCGAGAACCAACACCGACAGACGCTTTGATGCAGCAAATTCACGTGCCTGGCTCAGATCAGCGGGGTCTTGTATGTCGGCGAAGTACGCGGCCACCTGACTAACGCCGAAACTGTTGTAAGGGGTTAGGTCGACCTGTTCTTGAATCTCAAATGCCACCGCTAATGCTCCACTTTGGTATTGGCCAGCTCTTGCTGTAGCTGCTCGAGCAGATGCTGGCATGCATTTTCCACTAGGTCTAACACCTTCTCGAAGCCCTGCCCCGCATCGCCGAAGTAAGGGTCCGGCACCGACTCTGTCGCATCACTCGAAAAGGATAGCAACAACTGCACCTTGGCCTTGCAGCCAATTGGTGCGGCACTTTCTAAATGCCGCTGATTATCTGCATCCATCGCCAGCACGTAGTCGAATTCTTCAAAGTCATTGGCGCTCACCTGTCTAGCGACTTGCTGCTCCAGGTTATAGCCACGGCGCTGCGCTGCCTCTATCGATC
>CAJXQP010000411.1 GCA_913058275.1 uncultured Gammaproteobacteria bacterium
CTGTGTTTCCACTGGCCACTCGTGGGCGCGTAATCGGTCTCGTTATTTCGTTTATCTATATCGGCTTAGCCAGTGGTCCATTATTTGGCGGGATCATAGTCGATCAGCTTGGCTGGAGAATAAATTTCCTCCTACAGATCCCGCTGGCAATTTTAGTGTTCTGCATTGGAATGTATAAAGTAGAAGGCGACTGGGCTTCAGATGAAAGAGGAGAATTCGATTTTACTGGAGCGCTGATTTATTGTTTGGCGATATTCATTATCTGCACCGGGGCCTCATTTCTGCCAAGCTCAACCGGTTATGTATTAATGTTCGCTGGGCTCATCGGCGTCGGCATTTTCTTTCGGCAGGCTAGATCAAGCAACCATCCACTTCTCGATGTGAAACTATTCTTTACTAATAGAACCTTTACTTTTTCCTCTCTCGCTTCGCTTATTATGTACAGTGCAACCTTTATGAATGTCGTCCTGCTGAGCTTATATCTGCAATATCTTAAAGGTCTGTCGCCTTCTGCAGCCGGCCTAATAATGATGATTCAACCGCTCACGATGGCAGTTTTTTCGCCTCTTATGGGCAAACTTTCTGACAGCATTGAGCCGCGGATTCTTTCGTCTGCGGGGATGTTCGTTACCGCTATGGGACTAGTACTACTAGGCATGTTAAACAGCAACTCTCAGACCTCCAATATCGCAATAGCGCTGGTAGTGACTGGCCTCGGTTTCAGCCTGTTTTCTTCGCCTAATGTGAACGCCATAATGAGCTCAGTGTCCAGAAAGCATTTAGGTGCAGCTGCTGCCGCAGTCTCGACAACGCGCATACTGGGCCAATTGTTTAGCATGGTATTAATAACACTGATAATGGCCCTAACTTTTGGTGCTACCCAAATCGAACCTGCTAATTATTTCGAATTGGAGAAGACTATACGGTTCAGTTTTTATTTAGCTGCGGGTTTGTGCGTACCCGGGCTTTTTTTGTCGGCAGTACGCGGCACAATTCATTCGAGGCAGTAGTGATTGATGACTGAAAGACGAGAGCATAGTTATGGTTGTTGGCCTTCGTCTCTTACAGCGGAGGGCGTCAATCTCGATTCGGGAGAGATGAATTTTTTAAGAGCGGATTCCAACGGAGTCTGTTTTGTCAACTCTGTAAATGGCGAAAAGGATAAGCAAGCTGTTTGGCATCTCTCTTCTCAGGGAGAACTGAATCAACTTTCGCCGATTCGCTTTAACGTAAGGAGTCGAGTTCACGAATACGGAGGCGTCCCTTACTGCGTTCATGACAACATTCTATGGTTCTGCAACCTCGCCGACCAGGCTATTTATACACAAGAACTCTCCGTAGATAGAAAGCCCCTGCCTGCGGATTTAGCGGAGGCCAAAGCATTCACTCCCGTGGAGCCGTCGATCGCCGGCAAGGTTCGATATGCAGATTTCTTGATAGATCCGAATTTCAATCGTTTAATTGGTGTTCGCGAAGATCATCGCCTCTCCGAGCCAGTCAACTTTGATGCCAACAGCGTCATCAATACTCTGGTGTCAATAGACTTAGACACGGGGGGTGAAGGTGAGATCCTATACGCAGGCTCAGATTTCGTTTCATCTCCAAGATTGTCGCCCGATGGTAAGACCTTAGTTTGGCAGACATGGTCGCACCCGAATATGCCGTGGGATAATACTGAAATAAGGATTGCTAATTTCGATGCTGAAGGCAAACTGACAAAAATAAGACAAATTCACCAGCCTCGAAGAGGCTCGCTAGTCCAACCTCTTTTCGACAAAAAGGGTCAGCTGTATTTTATTTCCGATTGGTCTGATTGGTGGAATCTGTACCGAGTTAGTACCGAGGAATTAGAGACTACATGTAAGGCGGTAGCCATTCACCCTCTAAAAGCTGATTTTGCTCCTCCCCAATGGCTGCTCGGTCATCGCAACTACTTACTATTAGACGATGAATCCATACTCGTGAGTTTTACTCAGGATAGTCAATGGCAATTGGGGTTGTTGCGAAACATGTCACATGATGCTTGGGAAATGCAGAGCATAGCGGTTGGGTATGGTCAGATTGAAAACATTTGCGGGAATGCTGAAACACAGTTTTTTTCTGCTGCTACTGCTAATCAAGAAAACGCTATTCCTGTCTCTTATACACATCTGACGCTGCCGACGAATAGA
>CAJXQP010000412.1 GCA_913058275.1 uncultured Gammaproteobacteria bacterium
GTCGAAGGGATCTTGGCCGACCAGTAATTGTTTCATACGATTAATGCTGGCGGGGTTCATGCCCGGAGCAATGCCAGTGATGCCCTGATCGGTCAATATTTCTGTAAAGCTGCCACCACCGATTCGGCGCATATAGGGGCGCCCTGGTGCCCACGCCGATTCCATGATTCCAGTCTCCCCGAGAGTGCGCAGCCTATGTACGCGAATATTGGTAATGCGCGGGCGCTCATTCTGGGCCAAGGCAACGCCGGGCACAGATAGAGAAGCCAGAGCAGCGGCGCTAGAGGATAGACCGGAAAGGAATTGTCGGCGTTTCATAGTAGGTCCTGCTTGGTTGGCTTAGAGCTTGTTAGAATTCGTCATAGCCTTCTGTCAACTCGATATAGCCTCCCCAAGGATCTGTGATAAAGGCAATCTTCAGTCCTATCGACGGTATGTCACGATAGGGCACATCGAAGACAATGCCTTTTGCCGTTAGCTCGTCGCAAAAAGCTTCAAGGTCATCGAATTCAAAACCGATGTGATCCAGCGCAGCACCGCGCGTTGGTAGTCTGGGAGAAGTTGAATTGCCAAAACTGATGTTCATGCCCGGTGCATTTGTCGTGCTCTGAATAGAACCACGAGGTTTAACCTCGAGTGAGAAAATATCGGTATACCAGGCGAGCATCTCTTCATAGTCCGGTGAGATGAAATGAATATGGTAGCCAGTGATCTCCTCGGACAACCCCTGATCTTCCTGCATTTCCACATACACATTGCCGGGCAGCATGATGTAGGCATTGGTCTGGCCTTCTGCGCCAATGAAAACTCGACCGACTTCTAGGCCATCTGCACGCCATTTAGCGAGGAAGGTATCCATGTTGCGTACCTTGAAACCAAAATGATCCATGATGGTTTCCTGCATCGCTAGAGTCGGTTCTTTTTCAGTCAACGCAACGAGCATATTCGGTAGACGAACCGCCGTTAGCGGCCCTTTTTCCACTACTACGCCATTGAAGTGTTCGACCCAAATCTCTTTGTGTCTGTCCATGTCCACAACATTAAGGTGAACATGGCCATAGGTCAGGCCAGCTGGGTTTGGTGTGGCAAGTTGAGCCTGTGCGGTAGATGCTAGCGTCAGAATTAGTAGTAGAGCATATAGGCGTTTCATTGTGCTGTTCCTTTTTTTTGTTTGGCACTGCTTTGAGTCAGAGTAATATCTTGCGATGCCCGAGTCTATGTATTCAGCCATCTGAAGAGTTTAAAGACAGAATTTACCAGATGTCTGCGAGCAACTGATAAGAGCGGCGCCTCGCCTCAACATCATGAGTGATCGTCACTAACATGATCTCGTCGGCCTGAAACTGCTCTGCGAGGCTCAGCAGTTTCTCTTTCACCTGTTCTGGCGTACCGACAGCTCGCTTCCCCCTGTTCTCTTCTAGCGTTCGCAATTCGCCGGGGGAATAGGGATAGGCTAGTGCTTCGGCCACGCTAGGGAAGGGCCCTGGGTTGCCTTGTAACAAGCGGCAATACCAGAGGTCACGGCTGCGCGATAAGCGCATGGCCTCTTCCTCGGTGTCTGCGGTGATGCTGAATAGGGTAAGACAGGTCCACGGTGCGTCTTGGTTCGGCCCCGGGGTAAAACGTTCGCGGTAGATGTCGAAAATATCTGGTCGAATATTTGGATTAATGAAATAGGCGAAGTTATAAGGCAGACCTGTGAGTGCTGCCAATACGGCGCTGTCTTCGCTGGAGCCTAGCATCCACATCTGCGGCGGCGTTTCTACGATCGGAAACGCGCGAGCCTTCTCCATCCCTGGTGTACGGGGATCGCTGTCATTGAGCAGCGCCTGCAGGTCGACGACCATATTCGGAAAATGTTCCGCACCAACTCGGGAGCCATAACGAATAGCGGAAGCTGTAAAAGGATCGGTTCCAGGCGCACGGCCCACCCCTAGATCCATTCGCCCGGGATACAGTGTCTGTAGAACCTTAAAGTTTTCCGCAACTTTGTAGGGGCTGTAGTAAGGCAGCATTACACCGCCAGAACCAAGCCGTATTTGCGTGGTTTCTGTACCTAGCCTTCCAAGTAATACCTCGGGGGAGCAACCAGCCAGCGCATCGGAGGCATGATGTTCGGCAACCCCTGTCTCTTATACACATCTGACGCTGCCGACGA
>CAJXQP010000413.1 GCA_913058275.1 uncultured Gammaproteobacteria bacterium
TAGTAGCCCTGTAGAAGGAGTGACACGCGCAATAAATACCTTCTACGAACCGGGTAAGAAAATTAGTATCTATGTGATCGGTGATGATTTTCAGCCTGGCGGGTCTATTCAGGACGTACTACAGACTATTGATCGGATAAACGTGGAAGACGAGAATGGCGACAGGCTAGTACGCATCCACGGCATAGGCTTTCCTGTGATTTTTTCTGGCCTTGCACGCTATCAGCAGAGCGTTTATAGATATTCGACACTAATGCGCGAGATGACGCAGCGAAATGGTGGTACATTTGTAGGTCTGAATGATTTCCGGTGATTTGGTGGCGAGAGTTAGGCGCTAAGAATAAGGTTAATAATGCGTAGAGTGAGTGGATCGATGAGAGGCAAGGCGAGAACGGCGCTGATATTTGTGGCGGCGCTCTATCTGACGGCCTGCGGCGTGAACAACGTCGTTATTGAGGGAAGTTTTCCAACGCCCAATATCAACAAGCTACCTCTCAATGTGGCGGTCTATTTTGATCCGGCGCTCACAGAATTTGCCTATATCGAATACTCCGAAACTGGGAGCGAAGAATACAATATTGCCAGCGGGCAATCCCATATTGAACTTTTTAGCACTGTGCTGCCCGCGATGTTCGATGGAGTGATAATGGTCGATTCGATCGAAGAGGCTGAGGCATTGGGTGTCGATGCGATCTTCGCCCCAAGCATAGAAGAATTTCAATTGGCTCTGCCAGCCAAGACCAAACTTGATGTGTATGAAATTTGGATTAAATACAATATGCGTTTGATGACGGCGGATGGCGACTATATTGCTGACTGGGTACTGACTTCGTACGGTAAGAGCCCGACCGAATCACTACGTTCGGTAGAAGCCGCAATCAATGCTGCGGCTATAGTTGCGCTTCGCGATCTAGCTTCGAGTTTTTCTCTAAGCTTCTCACAGGTTCCAGAAGTTAAAGATTGGTTGAATACTTTGTAAAGAAAATTAAAGCCGTACTTGAGTCGACTGGCACGAGGACTATTATGAAACGCTTTCTAGGGAAAAATAGATTAGGGACTGCCTTGCTGCTTTTGGTCTCGCTTGCCTCTTGCACCACCACGACGATCGACGAGTTTCGTCAAGGCGAAACTGGCATTGAGAATCACGAGTCGGTAGTTATCCTTGGGCGTCGACAGGCCAGCGACTACGAGACGCGTTCCGAATTTGTAGAATGTGTCGGTGAGCGGATGAACCGGGGCGAGAACTCAATCAGTATTGTGCCGGAACAAGAATTTGTTGATGCGATGTTTCCCTGGTTTGAACCGCGAACCGCGCCTCTGCGCACTCGTGATTTGGAGCGCCTGATGACCGAAGCAGTTGTCGCGGACAGGATGACAGAGTTTGGAGTTCGTTACATAGTTTGGCTGGATGGATTTACTGAACAAACTGATCGCAGCGGTTCGATTTCCTGCACAATCGGCCCGGGTGGCGCGGGCTGCTTTGGCTTCGGTTCATGGGAAGATGATGCCAATTTTGACGCTCGTGTTTGGGATGTAGGCACCCTAACTAACGTAGGTACCATTAGCACAGATGCAACTGGCCAGTCCTATATGCCAGCATTTGTTATCCCAATACCGCTAATAGCCAGAGTTGAAGCAAACGCCTGCTCGCGTCTTGCTACTCAGCTTAAAGACTTCGTAAACGGTAGTTGATTTACGGCTAATCCCTTAACTGCTTAACGCGCTAAGTTACATAGAGAACAAGTTGGACGTAAAACAAATAATTTGAACATAGAAAGAGGTGGCACTATGACGCATCTGGCCATAACAAGCTCGACTGAATCATCAACTCTGGTAAATCGAATTCCCAAGGCAGCTATCCTAGTCTGCATTTTCTGCCTGTTTCCATTTCTTGCATCGTGTGCGGTTAACCCCGCTACTGGTAATCCCAATTTAGTTCTCATGTCAGAGAGTCGTGAAAAAGAGATTGGTTTAGAAGAACACGAAAAAATTCTCTCAAGCATGTCTCTTCTTGAAGATGAAGAATTGCTAGCTTACGTTCGTATGGTCGGCAACAAGGCAGCTGCAGTCAGTCATCGTCCTGATTTAGAACTGTCTCTTATACACATCTCCGAGCCCACGAGACCGAGGCTGATCT
>CAJXQP010000414.1 GCA_913058275.1 uncultured Gammaproteobacteria bacterium
AGATCAGCCTCGGTCTCGTGGGCTCGGAGATGTGTATAAGAGACAGGTATTAAGTGCACTGCCTCTCCATCAAGGGATACTAACTCTAAGCCCTTGATTAATAAATTATTTTCACTATAAATCGTAGATTTTGTCGACTTTGTCATACTTTATAGCGATAAACACGCTGTTTGTCAGTAAAATCGAGGTCTACGCCTATTTATCGGCAGGATCTGAATACCTTGCATCCCGGCGGCTTAATCCAGCGGGCAATATCAATTGATCATGAACAGGCAAGCCACATTGGACTCTAGAAATTCAACACGCCCAAGGCTCGCACTAGTCTTGCTGCGGACCCTTGCTGTACTGCTGCTCAGCGCACCGGTAATAGTGTTGCTACTGTCTATTGAGACCACTCCCAGTCTGGTCACTGAACAAATGTTTACTGATGAAGAGCTTTCCAGAATTGAAACCTTACTCCTTGAAAGTACTCCACAGTCCCCTAGTAATGCAGGCCCGCATGAGCTACAGCTCAACTCTGAAGAGTTAAATTTGCTACTGCGCTATGCGGTTAACATCATGAATCTTTCTGCCGACTGGGCAGCACGAACCCAGCTATCCCCAGAAAATCTCAATGCACAATTAAGTGTTCGGCTCGGCGCAGAACCGCTGCCTATGTATCTGAACGTAGAGGCCGACTTCATCGAGGATGACAACCGTCTAGCGCTGGATGCATTGCGAATAGGCAAACTTGTCGTGCCCCATAGGTTTCTGCAATTCACCCTACAGCGCCTGCGAGGCAATCTCGCAAACGAGAACATCGCCTATCTAGAATTCAGTGAACTGATCAACAATATTGAAAGTGTCGAGCTCGAGCTAAACCAAATGAGTGTTGCAATGCAGTGGGATCCGAATCTAATTAATCGCATCGGCAACCAGGCACAACAGCTTTTTATATCCGAACAAGATCAGCAGCGAATAATCGACTACTACGCCATCATTACAAACATAGCAGCGGCCGTACCCATCGATATTCGCGCCGTATCAATCAATACTTTTCTATCGCCATTATTTGCAGTGGCAATGGAGAAGACACTAGCCGGCAGCGACCCTATTGCAGAGAATCGAACAGCCTTTCAAACCCTAGCCATCTATTTAAATGGGGAATCGATAGCACAACTCATCGGGGAAGAAGCTGCTGCGGAGATTGAAGCAGCTTCCTATATAGAGACAAGACTGCTCAGGCGCCAAGATTTAGCACAGCATCTCGTTTCGACGGCCGCAATAACCGCTTCGGCTGGCGCGGATCTCGCACAAATGCTGTCCACAACAAAAGAAGCCTATGATGCGCGCTACCGTTCCGGATTCAGTTTTTCTGATCTTACTGCGAATAGCGTCGGTGTCACCATCGCACAACTTGCAACAACAAGAACTGAAACTGCGAAAATCATGCAGGACCGGTTAGCAAACCTACAGAATGAATCAGACTATATGCCCCAGGTAGGCAACAATCGAGATGGCCTATCCGAAACCGACTTCAATGAGATGTATACAGACAGAAGCAGCCCCCAATACGTACAGCGACTTGCTGAAATCCAGACACTCATTGATAGCCGGCCGCTCTTTGCCGGATTGCTTCAATAAAAGATTCGTTCAACTAACATAACCTTGAAGGCGATACCCATCTTGGACCAGCTCACGCCTAAGCAAACACAAGAGTTACGCTCAATACTGCAATCCACCAAAACCAAATTGGAACAGCAGCTACTCGATGCTGAATCGGCTACGGGTGTTGTGATCCTCGATCAAAGTACTGTGGGCAGGGTTTCTCGAGTTGATGCGATGCAACAGCAAAGCATGGCAGTATCGACTCGAGCGAAAGCTCAGGACACTCTAAGAAAGGTCCTCCAAGCACTGCTTCGAATGGATAAAGAAGATTTTGGTTACTGCGGCCAGTGCTACGAACCCATACAGTTCAACCGACTAAAAGTGCAGCCCCAAGCAAGCCATTGCCTGAAGTGCCAAGATCAACTAGATCACATCTAAGACAGACGTTATCATTAGCGTGTAGCTTCCAAATTCCAGAATGCTGGTGTATAACCTGTCTCTTATACACATCTCCGAGCCCACGAGACCGAGGCTGATCT
>CAJXQP010000415.1 GCA_913058275.1 uncultured Gammaproteobacteria bacterium
ATGTGTATAAGAGACAGGAATGGCACTAGTTTTAACTATTCTTGGCCCACCGGTCGTACTGCTACTACTTATCGGCCTTATGTCGGTCGAAGGTTTCTATATTTCTGGTGCACGAGTTCAGTATATGGGGCAGGATCCGAATCAAGTAGCTCTCACCCCCTCTGATCTTCACGGTGGTGGACATGGAGAGGAAGAAGAGCACGCAGAAGAGGAGGCACACTAGCTAGCTCCTCTACATAAAAAAAGGCCGCTTCGGGCGGCCTTTTTTTATGCCTGTCGAAAAGGCAAAACACTGCACGCTAAAAAGCGAGCTAGAATTGCTCTCGCAGGTGGGCCATAACTAAGGCAGTGTTCGGACGAACTCCTCGCCATAGTGCGAACGCTTCAGCTGCCTGTTCAACCAACATCCCTAGGCCGTCGATACTTATCCTTGCCCCTTCCAGTTTCGCCCACTGAACAAAAGGTGTGTCGGTTGCCGAATACATCAGATCATAGCAACAGCAATCAGGCGCAATAAGTTTCGCATCTAGCTCAGGCATTTCTCCGAACAAGCTAGAAGATGTTCCATTGATTATCAGATCATAGCGGCGACCCTTGTTAGCAACTTCTTGCAGCATTGAATACGACATGGCTTCGATAGGTGCCATGGATTGCATCTCCTCAGCCAAGAGTTCGGCTTTAGATACATCTCGATTAACAATTGTTATCGCCGAGGCTTGTTCATAAACGAGCGCGGCCATGATCCCGCGAACAGCACCGCCGGCACCTAGGATAAGGACTCTTTGGCCGCTAATCGCTACCTTGTTATTCAGCTTAAGGTCGGTCACGAGTCCAACGCCATCTGTGTTGTCGCCACAGATATCTCCGTTAACATCTAAAAATAGGGTATTTACGGCTTGCGCAAGCTCTGCCCTAGGGGAGCAACTCGCAGCTAGTGCAAATGCATTTCCCTTGTAGGGAACCGTCACGTTCAATCCGCCGCCGCCGTCTGCAAAGAAATTCCTGACGAAGCCTTCGAATTCATTTTCCTCTAGAGGAATAGCCACATAGCTCATCGTCTGATCTGTTTGCTGCGCAAACATGGAATGAATCAGGGGTGATTTACTGTGACTTACAGGATTGCCGAGTACTGCATATTTGGACACGAGTGATGTTTCTCTTCTTTCAATTCTATTGCTATTTTTTGGGCCTTCTTACTAGAAGACTACACCCATTCCCGTGCTTTCAGAAATTCGGCGGTTAGCTTTTCTTCGTCACTGCCTTTTTCAGGCTGCCAATCATATATCCAACGAACTACTGGAGGTAGCGACATTAATATCGACTCAATTCTTCCGACTCCCGACTGGAGACCAAAAATCGTACCCCGATCGTACACTAGATTAAACTCGGCATAGCGGCCGCGCCTGTATTCTTGAAACTGTTTATGATGATCGGTATAAGCAGTATCTTTGCGCCTATTTACGATAGGTAGGTAGGCGCCAAGGAAGCTGTTTGCCATGGACTTAACCAACTCGAAACTTTGATCAAAGCCAAGCTCGTTGAAGTCGTCAAAGAATAGTCCGCCTATACCCCGCGGCTCATTCCTATGCTTGATCTGAAAATATTCATCACATTGCTTCTTAAACTGAGGATGGTACTGATCGCCAAAACCCTTACAAGCGTCTTTGGCTTTCTGATGCCAGTGGATGCAGTCTTCTTCAAAACCATAGTATGGCGTAAGGTCATAACCCCCACCAAACCACCAAGTAGGTTCTTCGCCGTCTTTCTCGGCTACAAACATTCTGAAGTTCGCATGAGAGGTTGGCACAAACGGGTTGCTTGGATGAATTACCAGTGAGACTCCCATCGCCTGCCAGGCTCTGCCGGCAAGTTCAGGCCTCGTTGCAGTTGCTGAAGCCGGCATTGCATCGCCGAACACATGTGAAAAGTTAACGCCGCCTTTTTCGAATATTTCACCATTGCTAATAACCCGACTAATTCCAGAACCACCCTTTTCTCGGTCCCAGCCATCCGTCTGAGCGTTTGCGCTGGGATCTAGCGCCTCCAGTCCATCACAAATACCTGTCTCTTATACACATCTCCGAGCCCACGAGACCGAG
>CAJXQP010000416.1 GCA_913058275.1 uncultured Gammaproteobacteria bacterium
GTCTCGTGGGCTCGGAGATGTGTATAAGAGACAGATCTCACTACTCCTACGGGGGGGCTGGTTGGCCGCAATGGAAGTGGCCCAGGCGGCAGTTCCATCTATGGCTATCGCTCGCCTACCGGCGTGAATCGCGACTTAGAAGCCCAGCCAGATGAAAGAATTCGCTTGCTGAATGCGCAGGAGCCGGTAGATGGCCCTCGTTCTGAAGTGTACTGCACGAAAATAGGGGCTACGCGCCCTGACGAGATGTATATCGTGAGCGCTCATATGGATGGTCACGGTGTAAACGAAGCGGTTAACGATGATGGATCCGGTACGGCGCTGGTTATGGAACTCGCGCGTATCATGAGCGCACCCGGAGTCGAGACGGAACGCTCCATACGCTTCGCTTTGTGGAACAACGAGGAGACAGGTCTTAACGGGTCATCTGCCTATGTTGAGCAGCGCAAAGACTTGCAGGGTATCGAAGAGCCCGCAGGCTCTGGAAATTATCCGGAACCGACTTGGCTAGGCATGATTCAGCACGACATGATGCTTTGGGATCATGGTGCGCCGCGTGCCGATGGCACGGTGAGTTGGGATCAGCGTCCAGAAGCCGATGTGAATATCGAGTTCCAGTCTGTTTCTAATCTTGCCGATGATTCGATGCGCCTCGCCTTCGTGTTTAAGGCGGCGGCGGATGCTTACAATACCGACTATCCTGCAACCGTCGGACCGCACATGACGAATACAGATTCCACGCCTTTCATGAACGAGGTCCCCTCTATCAGTTTGCGCGAGAACGAGCGAGGATCACATACTGGCGGCGGGTGGAATCCTACTTGGCATTCACCCTTGGATGTGTGGACAAACTTTACCGATAAAGATTTCAGGCTTGGGTTGAATGCGGCACAAACTACACTTGCCGCGGTCGCGAAACTTACCGGTGCGACAGTAAGCGATTGAATAGAGAGAAGCCATAAATCGTTAGGAGCTGACTCCCGTCGATTTATGGAAGCTTCTAACTAACTAAGGTTAAGGTGCGCCAACGTAGTCTATCTTTCCTAATGCGACACCATTGTGGCGCAATATGTTGTAGGTAGTGGTGACGTGAAAGTAGATATTTGGCAATGCCCATGTCGAAAGATAAGTAGCGCCAGTAAAATCTAGCTCATACGGCCCTGCTTGAAACTTTATTTCCTTCTCTTCAGTACCATTTACTTTGTCAGCCGGTAGCGAATTTAAAAATTCGATGGTCTTACTGATTCGTGCTATCAATTCCTCAAAACTTGACTCATTGTCCTCATGGCTAGGCGCCTCTATTCCAGAGATCTTGGCTGCAGCTCCCTTACTTACATCGCAGGCGATCTGCACTTGGCGTGAAAGGGGGAACATATCGGGGAATAGTCGATCTGTCACTAGTATCGAAGGGTCGATATCTTTCTCCTTCGCGTGCGCGGCTCCCTTCTCAAGAATGGCTGAAAGATTGTTTAATGCGCGGACGAAATAAGGAATGGATGCGGAGTGCATGGATAGCGACATGATTTACCTCAAGGTGTTTTTGTGACTCATGCCCGAAATGGGCGATTGAAAAGACAGGGAATTCTAACGTAGTCTATACCTATGGGATACGTGGAATGACATCGCCACAGGAGTTTATTCGAGCAATGAGGAATGATTGTGACTGAAGAAAAAAGAAGCAGTGACGGCCGTCGTAGCACAGGCCGCAGAAAGTCACGTGATAAAGCTAAAAATTGGCTAGCTGAAGAGCGTCGCACAGAGCCAGGTAGTAAATAGTTTGAGAAACCTACCGTTTGATTAGCTGATCCCTCCTAGATAAGCTAATCCTTGCTTTTATGCCTGTAGTTGCTACATTGCGTCCATGCCAGAAACCAGTACTTCCTTACTCCTAAAGTCCGCCGCCTTTTTGAAACCCTACAAGAAGCAAATTGCTATCGCAGCAGTCGCTCTGGTTTTCACGGCAGGGCTGACGTTGGGCCTTGTTCAATACGTAAGGATCATCGTCGATAGTGGATTTGTCGAGGGCTCAACCGAAGCGCTCAATACCGCTGTATTGGGTTTTTTCATAATAGCCATCTTTCAAGCAGTTGGTACC
>CAJXQP010000417.1 GCA_913058275.1 uncultured Gammaproteobacteria bacterium
ATCTACACCTCTCTATTCGTCGGCAGCGTCAGATGTGTATAAGAGACAGACCCAGGACTCCGCGGCCTCAAGGCGCGCCTCTACAACCAAGCAATCTCCCGGCTCAAGCCGGTCTCGAGGCCTGAGCTGCTTGTTGTTGACCAGCAACGTGCCTTCTCGAATCCAGCTTTGTAGCCGCGCACGTGAATATTCAGGAAACAATTTGGCCGCAATCTGGTCTAATCGATTGCCCGATAACTCTTCGGTAACTTCTGCTTTAAGTGATATATGACTTGTCATGGCGGCATGATACTTGATTAAGCCGCTGTACACAGCAGGACTAAGTTGCACAGGGATGTGCAACCATTGCCCGTTAAGGGCAATGCGAGTGTGCCAAAAGCAAGTGAAATGACACTTTTACGCCAGCTTTTGGCGCACGACAAACTGAAAAAGTCATGGCTGACTTTTTCAGTAAAGAAGAGTTCGTGAATATGACTTCGAGCAATACCTTACCGGCTTCCATAGAGCTTCTTCGCAAGTCGCTTCTAGCTGCCTACTACGCCTTGCTAGCCTACTTCCTAGTCAGCGCAGCAATGGTATTTGGGGAGTTTCGCCCAGCGAGTCTCGTGATCTGGATTATACAAATTACTCCCTTGCTGATATTCGCGCGAGGTCTGCACTATGCGAACCTGCGAACCTATGGCTGGGTGTCATTCGTGATTCTCTTGTATTTTATGCACGGCGTATTGATTGCATTCCAGCCGGGGCAGTTCTGGCTTGGACTCGTTGAGGCTTCACTGAGCACCGTGATCTTCGTGTTGCTGATATTGTTTATTCGGCAGTATAGGGTTCATTATCAGGTTTCACTTTAGACCCGCCGGACAATGTCCCGATGCCACCAGTACTACCATCCAAGCGTAGACTTCACCAACGGCACTGTCAGCTTACGTTGCTGTTGCATCGAGCTATGATCCAACTCATCTAATATCTGCATTAGAGCCGATAGGCTTCTTTGGGCACGCAATAGAATAAATTCCCCTACAGCATCGGGCAAGTCGAAGCCCCGCTGCCTCGCACGTAATTGCAGAGCCGACAATTTATCTTCATCGCTCAATTCGAATAGCTGAAATAATAAGCCGGACTGTAGACGCGAATGCAAATCGGGAAGTTGAATTGTGAGTTGCTGAGCGCCCATATGGCCTGCAATGATGAGTTGAGTGCCGGTCTGGCGCATCGCATTGAACGCAG
The DNA here is from genome assembly GCA_913058275.1 of uncultured Gammaproteobacteria bacterium. Lineage (GTDB taxonomy): Bacteria > Pseudomonadota > Gammaproteobacteria > Pseudomonadales > Pseudohongiellaceae > UBA9145. The sequence continues at coordinate 1,228 of CAJXQP010000417.1, forward strand.
TAAACAGCGCTGCCTCCCACTCGACATCACCGGCAATACTCTCGATATCATCGATGCATACTAGCGAGAGAGACTCTGCGCCCTCTAGAATTTGTGGCGCAAACTGAGATTGATCAGCGAGCGGAACATAGATGGCCCCTCGGCCCTCGGCGGTGCTCTTGTTGCAAGACGCCTGAAGTAAATGACTGAGCCCGGGCGAGCCGTTGCCCCAAATATAGAGGAAGGGTTCATTCTCGCTCGCTGCGAGCGCACTCACCAGAGATTGATTTACGTCACTTACGAAGAAATTTTCGAACCGGGCATCGTCATCGAGGCCAACACCTAGCGTTAGCTGATCATGATTAGTATTTGGCATTGGCTAGCGCGTCCAGCGGTAATGCAACAACGTCGCGAGGCTGCTGTCTTGAACAGTGTTGTTAATTGGCAAGAGGTCGCGATCAAGTGCGATCTGCTCATACAACTGCCGCGTGTCTCCCACCAAGCTTAATTGCAATTCGATCCGCTCTCCGTCTACCTCAGCTGTGGTCACTGTAGATACCAAACCAAGGTTTTCAACGTAATTGAGAAGCGCAGAATAGGCATTCAGGTTCTTGATTCCATCGACTCGTAGGCGAATCGTCTCACCGCCGATCGACTCAGGAATGATCGCGAAATAGCCAGCTAACTGCGTGGTGATTCGATTGAGTGGATCATATAAATAGGATTTCAATTCACTATCGAAGCCATCGAATACATCGGCTTCGTCCTGAAACTGAAACTGCCAAAGCCCTACTAATTCGCCACTAGCGGTAAAATGGAGACGGCCAGCCAATATACCTGTCTCTTATACACATCTCCGAGCCCACGAGACCGAGGCTGATCT
>CAJXQP010000418.1 GCA_913058275.1 uncultured Gammaproteobacteria bacterium
AGATCAGCCTCGGTCTCGTGGGCTCGGAGATGTGTATAAGAGACAGATTCAATACGAGGCCAGCATCGAAATGGCCGAAGACGATACTTTTTCACCCGCCGGAAATATTTCATTCAGCGGCCAGCGAGGTGGATTCGATTATCAGCTCTCTGCCCGAACAAATGATGTCTATTTTAGGAATATCAGTAAAGAAAATTCCATTCTAGGTGATTTCTCACTCAACGACCGCATTCGCGAAGACAGAGCAACCGATGGAAACAGTACTACCCTCAATATGAATTTGGGCTATGACATAAATGCGAAGAGTAGTGCTAGATTCAACGCTCAGCTTGGTGAAGGCAATGGAGAAACAGATCTGTTTCGCCGCACTACCGATCTCAAAGTTAACCCGAATACCTTAGATAGGCAGCGCGAGACTAGCCCCAGTGGCACCGAGGATTGGGAAATTGGAGGTGACTACGAATACAACACAAATGGCGGGGATCGCTTCAAGGTACTATTTATCAGTAACTCCGCGACTCGACTGAACACGCGAGAACGCTTCAATCAATTCGATGATGGTTCCGAGAGTAAGGATTTATTTCTCGATACCAGCAGTACGACTAAAGAACGAATTCTTCGGGGCTCATTTACCTTCGATATTTTCGAAGGGCAGGATATTGAGTTAGGCGGCGAGCGCGCGCAGACTATTCTAGACTCTAGCTTAGCGCTTGGCCTTGCGAGTTCAACTGGCATTGTGTCTCCGGCTTTTGGAGGACTTGTTCCAGTTTCGATTAACAATGCAAATTCCTCCGTGGAGGAGGTGCGCTACGAGCCTTTCGCAATTCACAACTGGATTATCAATTCGAGCATGACTCTGGAAACTTCACTTCTTTACGAGACTTCTGAAATAACGCAGAGCGGCGACGTCACGAAAAAAAGGGACTTCGATTTCGTCAAACCTAAGGTCGATTTTAGATACAACCTTACGCCTACCATCCAGCTTCGGGGAACTATCGAGAAAGTGGTGGAGCAGCTGAATTTCAGCGATTTCGTAGCAGCAACTGATAGCCAGGACATAAACTCGGACGTCCAGTCCGGTAATGCCAACCTGCGCCAGGAATGGTATTGGAATTACGAGATTAACTCCGAGTATCGTCTGCCAAACGATATAGGGGTATTAAGCGCAAGAGCTTATTTCGAAGACTGGCACGACAGGATTGAGAGACTGGATGTAACTACATCGGAGGACACTCTACTAAGTGCCAACGGGAACATCGGTGATGGCACAAAGTATGGACTAGAGCTGAACAGTAGTGTGCGGATGCGCATGATCAATATGCCAAACTTACTTGTTACCTCGAGCATCTCCGTCGAGGATTCGAAGATCACCGATCCTTTTCTGGGAACCCAAAGGCGCTTCTTGTTCAGCTATAGAGGCAGGTCAAATCTAGGTTTTCGTCACGACATTCCGAAATGGAATCTCAACTACGGCGTTAGCTGGAATAACTCCTTTGACGGCAATCGTACACGTATCGACATCGACGATATCGAGCTTTCTGCTGGCGACCCCTACTGGCAAAGCTTTGTCGAGTGGCGCGGACCGTTTAGCATGACTTATCGTTTGAATGCGAGCCGGTTGGTTAATGATGGTGAATTTTGCCGTGAACGACAACGCTTCGTTGGCCGTGTTTCTGACGGCATCCTGGAGGAAATAGAAGACCAGTGCAGCTCCTCAGGTCGGACAATTTCTCTCAGCATGAATGGTACTTTCTAGCTTGCCATATAGCCCTTTTACCTTTCTCACTGGTTAATGTAACTTCTGGCGGCTTTGAACGTCTACCTGTTAGAAGTTATTCGAATAAGGAAGACCCTCCGCTATTAACCCTTAGGTTGTTTAGTTTTTTAGGATTGCTCTACTGAATTCTGATGTATCATCAATTCTGGCTCACTTCAATACAAAACATTAACAGGCGTGCTGTCTCTGCATAGTGCAGCGCGTGGAATGAACAGATATGTTAACCATTAAAGACTTAACCAAGACCTGTCTCTTATACACATCTC
>CAJXQP010000419.1 GCA_913058275.1 uncultured Gammaproteobacteria bacterium
GCCTCGGTCTCGTGGGCTCGGAGATGTGTATAAGAGACAGGTCGTTGGGTTACTCGGTGACCGATGATGTCTCTATTTCCGGTGTTCAAGGCGATGAAGCAGAACTGATCAGCTCTGCGGACACATTGTTTGAACTTGGTGGTGGTGGTGGGAGCTTTGTTGATTTCGAGAATCTAGTTCTTGTTGGTCAAGACAGTCTAAGAGGGGTGCAAGCTTGTGGTGTGATTACGGCCAGTAATATACAGGCTTCTGGCTTCAGCTATGCATTTGATTTATGTGAGTACCCCGTTGATCTGCATCTTAGTCAGAGTAGTTTTATTGATAATGGTCATTTTCTTTACGGGAACTCTCTCAACACAGGTAATACTGCCTCTGCCCTGGTCGAACGTTCCTACATTGAGAATTCCGGGATGTTCGTGCGCGCCTATGATGCAAATGTAAACGTAGAAATTCGCCAATCGCTCTACATTGGGGAAAAGGCTTACTTGCGAATCAATGGCAGCACTTCATTGCTGATCAAGGATAGTGCATTACTGTTATCCGATAGAGGGTCATTGCTGACTGCAACATACGATAGCAGGCGTGCCGACGGTTCCAATACGTGGAACTATTACTATCCGAATCTTGAAATTGTCCAAAGCACCATCGCAGGAAATCAGTCGAATTTCCCGGTGATTACGACTGAAGGAGCAGCGGTACGAATTGCTCACTCAACCTTGGCAGATAACGCAAACAACAATGGGCACTTGCTCGAGCTAAAGGGGTACAGGGAGTTTTCATCCGGGGATATTCATGGGGCGGTTGTAATTGATCATACGGTTATAGACCGCTTTTACTCAGATGACACTCCGATTCTTCTGAGTCAGACAGATCTGCAGGCTCGCTATTCCTTTATTCCGGTTATTGAGAAAAGGTCTGGCGCAGAGAGGGCCAACCTGGATTCAACTTCTTCCCTGTACCAAGGTGCCCCTGCCTACCTAGGGGATATGGTCATTGGCCTTGCTCATCTACCGTACTACCTTCCACAGTCAGGAAGTCCTGTAGTCGATTCAGGTGACGCCTCTGCCATGTCGGGAGAAAGTGGTGTGCCGGCTCTGGAGCAACGTCTTTCGGCGCGGATACTCGGTGGAGTGATTGATATAGGCGCTACGGAATTTAATCGTGAACCCATTCTGGACGAAGAGGCCTTGAGGGCGGAATACGATGCTCAGGTCAAAGCATTAGGTGAGTCCAGTAAAGATATAGAGCAGGGCCTCGAAGCTATTGTGATAGACCCTGATGATATCGTTTTAGATCTTGACTATTTCGTTAGCGATCCTGATGGACATGCTATTAGCTCTATCCTTTTTGCCAGTCAGGCCGACCTTGAGTTTGCGCCTGGAAGTAATACGCTTTATGGCGACAAAGCGGCATTTAAAGACAGCGTCATGCAAGTGATGATATTTGAAGAAACAGGATTGGCGACCCTTCAGGAAGTGGATTGGCGGCCCAAACCCGCTAGCTCCAAAATGGCCAGCAGTAGTGGTGGGGGCGGCAGCTTGCCGGTAACCATTCTTGGAGCGATTGTGCTGCTGGGTATGCGGCGAACCAAGCGAGCTTAATGATTAGAGTATTGCGGCCAGATTCGGTCGGAGAATGCTAGGCAAAGCGAAGGGATGGAGCCAGCCAAACTTCCTTGTTTACGCTATCGATCAGGCAGATCTTGGGGTTCGGCAAGAAACGGCTAGCGGCCTCCGGTATCTGTGGTTCTTGCTGCAGCTCTGACTTCGTTACGCTTAAGGCTTACTTCGAGAAGGTGCTGGCCCCACGGGGCTGACACTGGAAATACAAATGCGGGATTATATGTGGGGGCAGCGGTGAAAAAAGTGGTGATCGCTATATTGACGATAATGGTCGCGGGTTGTGCCAACAAGGGCGGCTATGTGCAGCTCCATGAGGGGGAGCCGCTGGCCCCGGCAGAGAAAGCGATTGTGCAAGGTCATTACGCTGTCTCTTATACACATCTGACGCTG